>JBLMZU010000296.1:0-7043 GCA_050258995.1 Bacteroidota bacterium | reverse complement strand
CGGGAGATTTTACTGCTCCGGCTCAATTTTGGACTGTCGCTTCTGATCCTTCTCGCAACGGCATTTGCCCGCGCGGCTTGAGAATTTCCGCCGAAAAACGTTAATACAATCAGCCCCCATCTATAGCGGATACGGGCTGATTATTTTTAATCAGATATATTACGGCACGCTTACATAGAAGACATATTGCTCAGCTTTAACATATCCTCCCGGATAACGAACACCCACCACAACATACACCGGTGCGGCCCCGCCCTCCATGTTAGCCGTGGACCCTTTGGCTTCAAATGTGACCTCCAGCATGGCCGATGTGCCGCGTCCGGCATGGTCGCCACCCTGCACGGCCACCACACCTTTCCCAGGATAGGCAAACGATGGCATCGCCTGCGCCAGGAGGAACTCCTGGTCGCTGGTCACCTGCACCTGGACCGTTTGAACCTCACCAACGCTCATGCTGGGATCAAGTCCCTGCACAAGCGTGATCGTCGTGTTGGGAAGAGAACTGGCAGCGGTCAACAAGGCGACGCTGATTAGTAGCAGAACAAGAACCGGAAAGGAACGTTTCACGACTTCCTCCTAATTGATGATGATTCTAGTGTACGGCGAAATGGTTGATCACGAAGTAACAGTTTTGTAAGGCAAAATCCCGCAGATTCAGGTGCATCTGCGGGATTTTCAAGGTATATCCAGAATGGTTCGATCAGTTATTTACAGGCAGTTGTATCCCGTGCGTTTCAGGCACGCCGGTCAGGTCATAGGCCATTGCGCCCGTGATCTTCACAGGCACGATCTCACCAACCCTTGCATCCCCTTCGATAAAGACCATGCCGTCGATCTCGGGCGCATCGCGGTACGAGCGGCCAATGGCAATGCCTTTATCACGGCCCTCCACGAGAACATCCAGGGTCTTACCGACATAAGATTGATTGATCTGAAGCGAAATCCCCTGCTGTAATTCCATCAGCTTTTCAAATCGTTCCTGTTTGACTTCTGCGGGAACCGGATCGCCAAGCGGCTCACTGGTCGTGCCGGGTTCAAAGGAGAACTGGAATGTTCCCACGCGGTCGAAGCGGATCTCCTTAACAAAATCCAGCAGGGCCTGGTATTCCTCCTCGGTCTCGCCTGGATAGCCAACGATGAACGTGGTGCGGATGGACAGGCTGGAGATCGCGCTGCGCATCTTGCCCAGCGTACGATGGACCCAGTCGATATTGGAAGGACGCCGCATGCGGTACAAGGTTTTGGGATGCGCGTGCTGGAGAGGCATATCGAGATAAGGCAATACCTGTTTCCGGGTCGCCATCACTTCGATCAGGCGATCGGTCACATAACCGGGATAGGCATACATGACGCGGATCCAGTCCATGTCCGGGACGGAATCGGTCAGTTGCTCCAGCAGGACGGCCAGCCCATCCTTGATGCCCAGGTCGTGACCGTAATCGGTCGTATCCTGGGCGATCAGGACCAGTTCACGCACACCCGCATCACGCAGACGGCGCGCCTCGTCCACGATCACGGATGTGGGACGCGAAACCGCAGTTCCCTTGATCAGCGGGATGGCACAGAACGCACAGGGACGGCGGCAGCCATCCGCAACCTTGAGATAGGCACTTGCCCCGGCCACCGAGACGCGCAGCGCTTCCCGCTCATCGGTGCCCACGGTTTTGGCTTCATCGGGAAGGTGATAGAGCGGCTCGGGATGCGGTCCCTTGCGCAGATCACGCACGACCTGCACGATGTCCATCCAGCGACGCGTGCCCAGCACCCCGTCGATGCCCGGGACTTTTTGGGCGACCTCCGAGCCATAACGCTGTGTCAGGCAGCCCGCCGCAATCAGGAGCTGGTTTCTGCGCTTCCCCTCCGCCAGCTCACGCAGGACATTGATCGACTCCTCCTTCGCAGGTCCGATAAACCCACAGGTATTGACGATCAGGACATTGGCCCGGGCCGGGTCGTCCACAGCTCGATAGCCATCCCGCACAAGGAGCTGCGCCATGGAGTCCGAGTCGACAGTGTTCTTTGCACAACCGAGGGAAACAAGATGAAAGGTATTTTTTGTCACGTATAAATCTTCCTAAAGTTTGGAGTCCGGGGACGGGCTCCTGTCGTCAAACAGCAAGCCGTTCGACTCCATATATAAATTATGGCACCGCCGTACCTGTCGGAACAGGCGTGGCTGTGTATCGCGGGGTGGCACTTGGCACTTCCGTGCGCGTCGGGGTAAGGGTGATGGTGGCAGTTGCCGTCGGCATGCCGGTCGGTGTAACGATATCGTTGGCCTGATAGATGTTATTGACCACCTGGCCAAAGGAGCCGAGCAGGCCCAGATCACGTCCATTATAAACAATACGGATGGCTGCGCCGTTCCCCACCAGCACTTCGATCTGGTCCACGGCCTCGAACGGATAGGCGGTCCCAGGCAGAACGCGACCGTCGAAGACCACCTCCCCATCCGCGATCACACGCATGTATGTGCGCTCTGCGGCAACCAGGTTCACCTGCACATTGACATTTTCATTCAGCGTAGGGATCACAACCGTGGTGGTCGGCTGTCCCGGGAAGGCCTCAATCGGTCGCTCGGTGGCCGTCCCGGTTACAGAGGGAGCCTCGGGCGACGCAAGCAGGATTTCCGAAATGGACGGTGCAGTGGATTCCACGGCCCGCTGGCTCTGCAGGGTCAGGACACGGCTTACGCCCCAGATCGCAAACCCAACAAGCAGGACGACAACCCCCACGCCAAAGATCAGATCTCCGGCGATGAAACTTCGCATGGGAGGCAGGTTTGCAACAATGGGCTGTCCTGGCTTCCGTACGGGCCTCTGTGGATTCCGTTCCCGATACCGCGCCTGCAGTGCATCTGCGAAACGAAGCAGGATTGCATCCACGTCCAGGTCGAGAAAGGTGGCGTAGTTTGACAGCATGCCTCGCGTCTGGACCGTGGAGGGAAGATCATCGATCGCGCCACGCTCGAGAGCATCCAGGTAATGCGCCTTGACATGTGTGTTGCGCTCCACTTCTTCCAGATGCAGGCTCAATAACTCGCGGCGCTCTCGCAATTCCCTGCCGATCTCCTTGAAGATCTGAGTCGAGCTTTCAGCATCCCCCTCCTCAGGGAGAGTCTCATCGAGCTCGGGAGTCTCAACCGGCAAGGCCGAGGGAGCATCATCGATCAAAGGAGCCTCTGAAGAAACTGGTGTCTCTTTCACAACAAGCGTTCGCCGCTTGTTGCGGGCTGCCAGGATGGCAGCCAACCAGCTCAACCAGTTCTGCCAGTTGCTATCATCGATATCAGGCGCGGGCTCGTGGGAGGGAGCCTGCGGCGGTTCGACCACCACCTGGGGAGCCTCTTCCGTAACGGGAGAAGCCTGTTCCGGCCCTGGAACGACAGGCTCCTCGACCAGAACAGGGTTCTCCACAACATCGAATGGTTCCTGTTGAGCGGCCAGCTCTACCACGAGATCAGGACCCAGTTCTGTCTTCTTACGGCTGCGCCGCTTGGGAGGAGCAGCATCCGTCCCCGGCTGGGGCTCCGTTCTTTTGCGGCGGGCAGGCTTCGGCTTGAGGAGAGGCGAGGCGTCCTCCACAGCCGGAGACTCCTGGAGGGAGGCTTCCAGCGCGGGAGCAGGCGCTTCCTGCACGTCCGGGATATCCGTCGGGCCGATCACCACCTCGGCCGGTTTTTGCGTGCTGGCTTCGCGCTGCTCTTCAAGCAGTTTTGTCACGTCAAACCCCAGGAACTCGGCATAGTTCCGCAGGTAGCCGCGTGCCTGCACAGGCGAGGGCATGACAGAAAAATCGTCATCCTCCAGCGCCAGCAAATACTGCACACGGATACGCGTCGCCTCAAAAACTTTTTCAAGTGTGAGGCGCTGCTCCTCACGAGCTGCTTTGAGCCTTTGGCCGATGGTGATTGTCATGATTGGTGAAACAATTTCAGGAACGGGCGTTGTGAGCGCGCGGGTAGAGGTACAAACGAAACATCACCAGCCCCCCATCGAACGGGTATGAACTGGTGATGTCATGGTCAGATGGGAACAAACTAGGCTGCTGGGGCTTCCGTGGTCTCTTCCGAGGTGGTTTCGACAGGAGCTTCCGCCGGGGCTGCAACTGGTGCCGGTGCAGCATCCTCAAGCACTTCCCCTTCGCGGTGAACAAGGATCTTGACTTCGGGGACAAGGTCCATGGTCAGGCGAACGTGGGCGGTGGTCTCACCCAGGTTGCGGATCGGCTGCATGTCGATCTGCTGTTTCTTGACTTCGTAGCGGACCTTATCAGTAATGGCGGTGGCCACATCCTGTGAAGTGATGGAGCCATACAGCTTGCCGGTCTCGCCAGCCTTGGCATCGAAGACCAGGGTCAGCCCCTTGATCTGGGCAGCCAGGTCCTTGAGCTCGGAGTTCTGCTCGGTGCGGCGGACCTCGGCTTGCGAGCGGATCTTATCAACCTGCTTGAGAGCACCGGCAGTCGCCAGCATGGCCAGTCCCTGCGGGATGAGGAAGTTGCGGCCATAGCCATCGGCAACCTTCTTGATATCGCCGGCGCGGCCCAGTTTATAAACGTCTTTCAGCAACAAAACTTTCATTGTTCAAGCCCTTTCGTGACTTTCAGATGGATTTTACTCGGGCGAAGGGTACTACGCCCGGCGGACAATTTTATCACAGGTTGTCTGCTTCCTCACAAATTGGGAAAACCGGCCTTCAGCCCGTGGACGGCCGTTCCAGCAAATCCATATATGCGCCGTCGATTAACTCATTTTTTTCCACGCCAAGCGCTGACATTAAGTCTTCCGCGATTCTCTGCCCATCGGCATCGCTCTGCCCCTCCTCGAGTACGACCTCCAGCTCCATGAACTGGCCCAGCCCTTCGACATCGTCCACGTGAATACGGGTCTGTCCCACCATATACAGGTAGCGCGTCTTGCGGACGATGCCACGGATCCCATAGGCCAGTTCGAGCACCCGTTTCAGATTTTGGGGATCGGAACTCCGAGTAATGTGGTAGTCGGAACGCTTGGGCCCCTCCTGGTCGGGACGGGTGTAGTAGATCAACTGGGATTGATCGGCAGACAGGATGCGCAGCTTCAAGCGTCCTCTCTCGACATTAAAAAAGGTATCCTCCTGGGGAATGACCTGTACAGGGCCGTCGCTCAGCTTCTCGGCGCGGGATCGGATCCCTTCAAAATCCCGGGCGCGGGCTTTGATCTCGATATTGGATGGCATCGGACAACTCCTATTGCGGGATGGGCTTATGAGGCCAGGGAGCAGCGAGAACGACACCGAGTCCGGCTTCCTGTTTCAATTGTGAGAAAGCCTGCTCTGTCGCCTCATCGAGCGGCAGGTTCTGTACCAGGAAAAGGTTTCCAAATGAGGTGACGGCCACCGTTGCGGAGGAAACGTACTTAATCGGACCTAGCTTTTTGTGATGATAACAAAACTGATCCAGGTTCACATCCTTATCCTGCTCTGTGGAGGATACGAGCTTCCAGTATCGATCAAAGAAAGGATAATCGGCGGGATTCCGAAAGACTTTCATTAGATACTTAAAATAGGGCCTGGCACGATACCGCAGGGTATTTTCACGAAATGCCCGCATAGCGTTCAGGGCATAATTGTCCCAGTTATCCATGATCTGCATCCGGCTCAATGAGTCATGGCCGAAATTGAGGCGCGTTGTGTTGTATCCACCAGGGATCCGGGCAACTTCTTCAATCATGGTGGCGGTCACACCATAGAACGCAAGCATCATGTTGTTTGCCGCGACAACATCGCCAAAAACATCATTAATATAAGCCGGGAGCCGGATCTGCCCGGTCAATGAGATCATCCTTTCAAGGATTTTTTTGGCATCGAACACATCGGTCGCCATGGCTTCCGAAGGCTGGCGGACGATCTGATTCTCATCCAGGCCGCTAGCTGCAAAAATGAACTCACGTCGCTCCAGGGTGGTCAATTGAAAGGCATTTGCCAGGCAGAAGAGAAGTTCCGGTTCGAAATAGCGCTTCACCCCCCGCTCGATCTGGCTGATCACAGCACCATCCAGCCCTGAATACTCGGCGAGCTGGAACTGGGTCCAGCCCAGGTCCTGGCGCAATGTTGCTACAAGCTCTCCAAAGTCCTTGCGATTCATGGTGGCCTCCGGCCATTGATTCAAAAAAATCTTTGAGTCGATTGTAAAGCAGATTGCTGGACTTTGCAATTATGAAAGGTTAGAATGTATTCAATCAATATTGCTTACGGAGAAGATCCGGAGCGATTTAGGGGGATCCTCAGGAGGGGGACTATGGCTAGCAAAAAGCCTCCAACTTCGGTTGGAGGCTTTTTGCTTTTCCAGGTCCGGATTAATTGACATTCATGAAACCGAACAGCCGGAATAGCCCCCGCATTGTGGCATGGCCGAAGTCCGCTTTCAAGAATTGGTTTGGACACGATCCAGGAATGACGGCAATGCCATTGGCTTTGCACATTTCCACCGCGGCTGGCGACACGCTGGTCATGCCCGAGGCGAGGCCGGGCTTGGTTCCCATCATGCAATGCATCCAGACATGCTTGATCCCCAGATCCACACACTGCTGGATGACATCTTCTGTCACCTTGGGACTGGTGAGGATAAAGACAGCCTCCACTTTGTCGGGAATGGCCTTCAGGTCAGGATAGCAGGGCTCCCCCTTGAATTCCGTGATCCGAGGGTTGACTCCGTAGACCTGGTATCCGCTCTCCTTGAACTTGGTATATGCCAGGTTACAGCCTGTCTCCCGCTTATCCGAGACGCCGACCACTGCGATTTTCTTTACAGAAAGAAAATCCTTTACCATGTTGTCAATCTTTGCCATGTGGTTTCTCCTTAATACAATGGATCGGAGCCAGGACGGCTTCGATTCATCTGGCTTAAAATTCCTTTGGACAAGTCGTTTCCATGGAAAAATTATAAGCAAATTGATTTCATATTCAAGATGATGAACATCACCTCTTTCATCCTGCTCCATGAGCCTGGCATCAAAAACCCTGGATTTAAAAGTGGGTCGCCCGGGACTCTTATCATCCCGG
>JBLMZU010000295.1:0-16957 GCA_050258995.1 Bacteroidota bacterium | reverse complement strand
GGTCTTGGTGAACTCCTGTCCCGGCGACATGGTGGTGTTATCCGGAATGTTCACGTCCACGGTGGCAGGGTCCCAGGAATATTTATCGCACAGGGTCACGACTGTCCCTTTGGCATTGGTGACCTGGGCCACAGGGGCGGTCGTGGTCACATTTTCGGTGGCGGTCGCCTGCGCTTGCGGGGTGTCGGTGGGAACGATGGGGGCGGGCAAGGTGTCTGTAAAATCAGCAGCTGTTAATGTGAATTCCGCCACCACCGTGCCTGCCGCAGATGTGCGCACTGCCGCCACATCCGGCGTGGATTCAGCAGGCGTGGCAGACGGTCCGCAGGCAGAGATCAGCAGGGTGACAAGTAAAGCGGTGGCGATCAGGTTCGGTTTCATGGAGCCTCCCTTTATTTGCACTTGTCTTTCACTGTAACTTTGACGGTCAGATAGGTACCAAAATAGTAGCCCTGATCGTTCCGCATCCTCCAGGTCCCCTCATAATCTCCGGGCGTGCATGGCGTGGTTAAGGTGAGGCCCAGGTTGGCAGTCGCACCACCAGCCACAAAGTCCGCTTTATCCTTGATCTGATAGTTGTAGGGATCGAGATTGGGGTTGCTGCCGCCGATATAAACCAGGGCATAGCCATCATCCCAGGTGCAGGAACCGGTGTTTTTGACCGTCCATACCTTATCAAAATTTACCCCCGGGTCCAGTACCGTGCCATCCGGGATGGTGGCATCACTTACAAACTGGCTGTTATTGCAGGCATCGCCCATGGAAGATGTGGCAGCGGGTGCTATAGGCGAAGATGCCAGCTGGGTAAAGCCCGGCAGCGGGGTGTTGGAAGTAGCGCCTGGTGTAGTGTTAAACGAAACGGTCGGAAGAGCTCCGGAAGCTGTGGGGTTTCCACCGGCGGCTGTTTGAAGAGGAAAGGTTGGAAGAGGGAGAGCCGTGTTTGTTGGCAAAGTTGTTGCGGTGGGGGCAGCCTGGGCGGTTTGGGTGAACTGTGCAGAGAGTTGTCCCATGGCAGTTTCCACTGCGGCTGTATTGATCGCGTTGATATCCACTGTGGGCTCAGGAGCGGCTCCTCCTATGGAACAGGCTGAGATCAATATGGCAGTGAGTGCCAATACCAATCCAGCCCGCCGCAGGGATTTGTATCCAAACATAAGTTTACCTCCATGAAATTGCGGTCAAATGTAATGCTGGAAACATTAATTTTTTAATATTTCCAGCATCATTATACTGCAAGGCAGTATGCAGGGCAGTATAGGAAGCTACGGCGTGGATGTGGCCGTCGCCGTGGGGGTATCGGTGGCTGTGGCGGTCGCGGTGGCTGTATTTGTTGCGGTTGCAGTTGCCGTTCCCGTCCCTGTGGCGGTGCCCGTAGCGGATGGGGTGAAGGTGGCGGTTGGCGGCTGGGAACTCAAGCGGACGATGCGCGGGTTGATCCAGAGCGCATAATCTTCATGTGAGGAGCCGTTGGCCTGGACCGCCAGGATGAACTTGACCTTTTGTCCGCTCAGGAAGGACAGGTCCACATTGATGGGATAGGAGCTGCCTTCATAGACCTCACGCCACTGGCCAATGGTGCGGATATCGCCGCTCCCGATCTGGTACTGCAGGCGATAGATGATGTCGCAGTCGTTCGCCAGCTCCAGACAGCCAACGTTGGCCTGGAAGCGGTCGCCGCTCTGGACCAGGAAGTTGGGATATTTGCCGCTGATCATTCCGTCGTTGATCTTTTCCGGGTAGGTCAGTAGGCCGTTGCCGATGGACTTTCCGTTCTCCATCTTGGGTGAATTCAGCGTAATGACATAGCCGCTGTTTGCCCCGTCCGTACCCGGGCAGGGCAGATCCTGGGAAGCGTTCCTCCAGGTTGCATCGCAGTAACTGGCCAGGAAGTCGTATGCGGCCACGTTGTAACCGGCAACCCGTACATCCAAGTAAATGCTGGCATCCCCGTTCCCTACACCGAAAAGCGTCCCTGACGAATTGCGAAGCTTCCAGTACCCTACAAAACTGCCGGACCGGGTCGGCGCAATTAAATTAACCGCCAGATCCACGGTCTGGCCGGGCGCGACGGTCCCCGGTATGGAAACCGCACCGGGTGTGCTAAAACTTTCCCCGCCCACGTAGACCAGGGCATACGAGGAGTTCCAGGCGCAGGTACCTGTATTTTGTACCCGCCAGATTTTTGTAAAGCCGCTACCGGGCGCAACGATGGAGCCATCAGGGTAGGTTACGTCGCTGATAAAGGAGGCCGCGTCACAGCGGGTGACCGGCGGGAGGGGCGGCACGGACGTAAACGTTGCATAGGCGAGCGGCGTAATGGTGGCGATGGACAGGGTGGGCGTTACAAAGGGTGGTTGCGGGGTAAAAGTGACGTACGTCCCCTTTGTAGACATCGCCTCCAACGTTTTGGCAGCCGATGTGTATAGCGCGTTCAGGGTTGCCTCAGGCTGAGGGGTGGCAGCGGCAAAGGGTCCACACGCTAAAATAGTGGCCAGTGCCGCAAGTAGAATAAGGATTTTTTTGAAATGTCTGGTGATCATGAACTTCTCCAATTTATACGAGCCACCCATAATGACGCTCTAGACAAATGGAGAGTTCCAAACTGAAACAGTATGCCCGCCACTTTTCATAACTGTTATTAAAAGCAGACTTCCTGCCAGATGGCAGGAAGTCTTTCATTTGTGCCTGATCGATATTGTTTTTGCAGAGCATCAGGCGAGCCTTGGGAACAGTTTACTGATGGATGGCGTTGCCTGTTCCCGATACCAGGTACCAGGCACTGCCCACGCCCTGTCCGCTTGTGGTGCCGGGGCCGGTATCGCCCGCGTAGGTGTAGAGCGGCCAGCCATTATAGGTGGCCTGCAAGGTGCCGTCGTCACGCTTGATCGTTCCCAGCAGGCTGGCATTCACTCCCTGACCGGCCTGGGGCGTCCCGGTGACAATGACCGGCTGCCATTGTGACAGGCATTCAGCGGTACAGGCACTCGTCCCGCCGTTCTGGGAATCTGTGGTGAACAGATACAGGCTGCGTCCCTGCTGGTCCACCAGGAAGGGCTCGCTCACGCCGGTCCTTGTTGAGGTGCTGATCCGGACATTTGTATCGGTCGTCGTACCGGTGCCTGCGGAAGTCTCAGAAGTGGCTGTGGCCAGGCCTGCTTCGCCTGTCGCGGTTCCAGTGATATCGGTGCCTGTCGTTGGGGCTTCTGTGCCGGTCGTTTCCGTGGAAACGCTTGTTGCCGGAACGGCTGCTGTCGGAGTATCTCCGGTCACCGGAACTGAAATGGTCGGGAAATTGGTCGGACTATTGGTAGGTATATTGTTTGCCGCCCCGGGTGCACAGGCAGCCAGCGCCAGCACCAGGATCATCACCCCGCCTAAAATGATTGGTCGTCTCATACTCTCTCCTTGCGTTTGGATTTCGATTCCGGTCAATTCAGCGATCAACGGAATCCGCGTAACGATACAGGCGGGTCCTAAGCTGTGAATTAAGTGACGTTTAGCTGGGTATAAATATCAGGTGGGTAAAAACTCATGTTTTGGGGAGTGATCTATTCCCTCATGTAAAAGCCCCATTCTCCGTTTGAAAGTTCCCCCGCTGCAAACTCGATTCGATCTTCTCCATCCTGGATAGAAAACACTTTGAAAACATAGCCCTGCCCGTACACCGGGTCATGAACCTGCGCCTCCTCGCCAGGCTTGACCTGCCAGCCTTGCTGCCAGACCTTTACCCCTTTGATCTCGAAGGCATCGCCTCTGGTCGATGAACCGGCGAACTGCCACGTGTTCTCCATGGTCTCTCCTTATTTCTGATAATGGATCGGCTCGACCTCCCGCTTCGATTCGGCTCCTGGTTTTCTGCCTCTTGCGTAATAGAACTTTTCCCGCAGCTGGGGCGTGACCAGGCTGGACTCCCGATGGCCCAGGCGGGTGCCGTGGAACTGCATGATACGAAACCAAAAGATGGGAACCAGGTTCTTCCACAAGACATGCTCCTGGGAGGCATGCCACAGGTCACTGGCGATATTGGCCGCCGCCAGGCGAAAAAAATCATAGATGCTGAAATGAGACTCGGGATAGATCTTCTTGTATGCCATGGCCTCCCGGCGGTAGCGGTTGAACACGCCGCGCGGCGTCTCTTCATGAATATGGACGATCTCTGCTTCGGCCACGTAGGAGATTTCGTATCCCTGGTCCCTGGCCCACTTGGCCCAGGCCAGGTCCTCCAGGCCGGTCAGCGTTTCATCGTAGGGATGCTGTTCCCAGAGGCTTCTGCGGATTGCGGCATTTGCATTATTACAGAAAGCAGTTTCCTGGTGTAGCTTTCCCAGTTCGGGGTACCACTGCTGGAAAATTTGCTTTTCCGAAAATTTGGCCGAAGCAGGGCCGGCCTGCCTTCCGTAGGAAAGCGCAACGTGTTGATCCAGCAGGGGATGCAGCAGGGCAGCCAGCCAGTCCGGATAGACGGGATAGACGTGTGCGCTGGCAATCACAATATACTCGCTGCCCGCCTCCCGGATCCCGTAGTTGAGCGACCGTCCAAAGGTGAACTCTCCGGGTGCGATCCTCACGATTCGCGCGCCCATCGCCTCGGCGATCTCCACTGTGGAATCGGTTGATCCAGAGTCGACAAGTATGATTTCCACATCCTTGAGCGTTTGGTGTCGAATCCCCTCCAGCAGGCGTCTGATGTGTTTTTCCTCGTTATAGGCACGAATAATAATCGAGCAGTTCATCTATAGTAGAGATATGCAGGCTTGAGGCGTCCTTACCAGTCTAGGTCCTTCTCATATCCTAAACGAATTAATAATTCTCCTGCTACATCTTTAAAGATCTTTTTATGTTCCGGGGTGAAATGCTTCTTCCACTCGCCGGTCTTCCCCGAGCGGAAGGTGGGAGAACGCTTCGGATTAATGGAAGATTCGAGGGAATCAAGGATCAGCTGCCGGGAGGCAGGAAGCGGAGCCCGGGCCAGTAGATGGTCCATGATGCGGGTAAGTGCGGCTGTGCGGTCGTTGATCAGGTCTTCAAAGTGCAGGGTCAAAACTTCAGGCCGATTGAGCCAGTCCAGGTAGGGCGCAAATCGGGCGGCAATATCGGGAAATTCCACACCGGCATCCGGCCTGCCCAGGATGCTGGCGTTCAGGCGGGCGTCGAAGTCCGGCAGGGAGGCGTAGTATTCGTGATGAACATGCTTGGCCTCCATATCGGTCACATAAAAGACGTGGGAAACCACCACGTCGCGCGGGTCCCGGAAGATGAAATACGAAACGAAGGCGGGTGAACAGACCCTGGCAACCGCTTCCGGGCGGGCAAAGAGATGAGCGGAGGCGATATCGGCGTCCTTGAGCGAGGCGAGCCAGGCAAGGGCCTGTTTAGGAGGCCGCTTGCGCCCACTTTCCCCTTCATATTCTGCGTAGAAGGAATGCAGGCGGGTCGAAAAGGGCGCAACTTTTGAGAACCCCAGCAGGATCTGATCGAGCAGGTGCGTTCCGCTCTTGGGAAAGGAAATGCCCAGCAGGATGGGCCATCCGCTTTGAGGAGGCGGGACAGACCGGAACTGGAGGCGCTGGGCAGCTTTTTCAGCTTCGTAGACGGTTTGACGAACGATTTGTTTGATCGGCATGAGGTTGAATTCCAACAGCCTGATTCTATACTAAAAATCGACTGTCGCTGCACAACGAAATAAAATGTCCCGCCAGGCTCTTGTGCCCGGCGGGACAGCATGCTTCCCTTCAGGATTGCATTACTTTCTTCCTACTTGATCCCGGTTGACCAGTCCCTGCTGCCAGGCGTAGACGGCAACCTGGGTGCGGTCTGCCAGGTGCAGCTTGCTCAGGATGTTGCTGACGTGGCCCTTGACCGTGTATTCACTGATGACCAGTTTTTCTGCGATCTGGCTGTTGGTCATGCCGTTGGCGATCAGGCGCAGGACGTCCAGCTCGCGTTCGGTCAGTTCGGTGAAAAGCGGCTGTTCATCCCCGTTGTCGCTGCGCAGGTTCTGCAGGACGCGGGCCGCTACGAGTGGGTGCAGCGTGACCTCCTTCTGTGCAGCGCGGCGCAGAACATCCACCAGCTTTTCCATCTTCATATCCTTGAGGATGTAGGAGATCGCACCGGCTTTCAGGGCCGGGAAGATGTGCACATCCTCGTGATAGGAGGTCAGCACCACCACCTGCGTGCGCGGACTGATATGCTTGATGCGCCGGGTGGTCTCCACGCCGTCCATGCCCGGCATGATCAAATCCAGGAGGACAATATCCGGGATATGTTCCGAGACCAGCTTGATCGCCTCCTCGCCGGAGGCTGCTTCGCCGATCACTTGAAATTCCTTGACCGTTTCGAGATAGGACCGGATTCCATTTCGTACCACCTCGTGGTCGTCCACGATCAGGATGGTGATCCGGTTGTGATGATTGTTTGCCATTTTTCCTCTTTCTCTCAGCTCTTGATGGGCACCTGGACCAGGATCCTCGTTCCATGGCCGGGTGCGCTCTGGATCTGCACTGTGCCATGGATGCTGCTGACGCGCTCGCGGATCGAGCGCAGGCCCATGCCCTGAGATTTGGGGTTGATATTGAAACCGCAGCCGTTATCGGATACGGAAAGCTGGACGGAGTCGTCGCTGTACACGAGCGAAACGTCGACGCGATGCGCCTGGCTGTGACGGGCGACGTTGGCGAGCGCCTCCTGTGCCACACGGTAGATGGCCTGTTCCACTTCCAGAGGCAGCCGCTGCTCGCCGCGGGTGGTGAATTGCATGGCGATGTCGTTGCGATTCTCCCACTCGAAGATATATTCACGCAGGGTGGTGGCCAGTCCCTTTTCCTGCAGGGCGATTGGGTAGATCTCCTGGACCAGGAAGGTCAATTCCTGGATCACATCGCTGACCAGGTTTTCCGCTTCACTGAGATGGAGGTTGGCGGAACTCCCATTTCCATTCCCATGTCCATTGCCATTGGCATTCAGGACGCCCTTTGCCGTCCCAAGCTGTGCCAGGGCCGCGAAGGCCTTCTGCTTGGCGCTGTCGTGCAGGTCCCGGGCGAGGCGGTTGCGCTCCTCCATCACCGCCAGATCCTTGGTCTGCTCGAAGAGCTCCATATTGGCGATCGAGATCGAGGCGCGGTGTGCCAGCGCCGAGAACAGACGGGTGGTGTCGTCCCCGATCAGATTCGGCCGCGTGAAGCTGACGTTGAAGACTCCCACCACCTTGTGATCCACCACGATGGGCAGATGGACATAGGATCGGATTCCCTCCCGGATCAGCGCCGCCTGCACTTCCGGGCGGAAGACCTCCATATCGATCTGCCTCACGATCACGGATCTGCCGGTTGACATGACTTCGCCTACTGCACCTTCCTCCTTCGAAAATTCCAGAGCCTTGAGTGACTCGGGCGCGAAGCCATGGCTGACGCGAGGCACGATCCTGGTCTGCTTCTCATTCCAGGAAAAGACGATGCTGCGGTCTGCATTCAGCATATCCACAGCCACATCCACCAGGGTCTGGAATACCTGGTTCAGGCTGACATTGCGAAGGATGCGCTCATCCGCCTCATAGAGTGCCTGGATCTCCTGGTTGCGTTTTTCCAGGGCGCTGGTCCGTTCCCGCACGAGGCGCTCGAGCTCCCGGTTCCGGTCCTGGATGCGCCGGGTACGCAGCCTGATGCCCACGATGACCAGGCCAAGCACCAACACTCCCACCAGCACCTTGAATACTGTTGTCTGCCAGATCGGGGGAATGACCTGTACTTTGATCTGTTTGGTGGACTGGCTCCAGACGCCGTCGTTGTTCGTGCTTTTCAGCAGCAGGGTGTATTCGCCGCCAGGCAGGTTGGTATAGCGACCATTGCGTTTCGTGCCGATGAGGTGCCAGTTTGGGTCGAAGCCTTCGAGTTTGTATGCATACTGGTTCTTGTTCGACTGGTTATAACTCAAGGCGGCGAACTCAAACTCGAAGGAGTTTTGAGGCCATCGCAGGGTAAAACCATCCACCGTCTCCACGCTTGTGTTGATCACAATGGGCCTGTCATCCTGGGTGAGGGAGGTCAGGGTGACCTGGGGGACATAGGGGTTGTCGCTGATGTAAACCGGCTGGAAGACGGTCAGTCCGTCGATCCCTCCGAAATAGAGCTCTCCATCCTTGCCTCTGTCGAAGGCGCTGGAATTGAATTCGTTGCTCTGCAGGCCATCGCCTTCATCGAAATTGCGAAAGGTTTCGGTCGCCGGGTTGAAGCGCGAGATGCCAAAGTTCGTGCTCATCCACAAATTCCCGCGCGGATCCTCCAGGATACCGTAGACCACCCCATTGGCGAGGCCATCCTTTTCCAGATAATACGAGAAGGAATCTGTATTGGGATGGTAAAGGTTTAAGCCGCCGCCAAACGTACCGATCCAGATGCGGCCCTTCGTATCTTCATAGATGGACTGGATCGAATCATTGCTGATGGATGTTTTCTCCAGAGGATCATGGCGATAGCGGGTGAAGATCCCGGTTTTTGGATCGAACCGGTTCAACCCGCTGTCATAGGTGCCGATCCAGAATTGTCCCTGCCTGTCCTCCAGGATCGAGTTGACGTACGTACCGCTGATGCTGTTGGGATTTTCCACCTCAAAGCTATAGTGGACAAACGTATTCGTGACACGGTCCAGGCGGTCGAGGCCGGCGGCCGTGCCCGCCCATATATTGTTTTTGCTGTCCACATAGACTTTATACACGCGGTTGGCGCTCAGGCTGGACGAATCCTCAGCTTTTCGCTGGAAATGCTTAATGGCCAGCGTGGTCCTGTCGAAGCGGTCCAGGCCGTTCCCGGTGCCCACCCACAGGATGCCATCCTGATCCTCGGCAAGGGATAGGATCTCATCGGACGCGATGCTGTTGGGTATGTTGTCACTGTGCCTGAAGTGAATCACCTGGTTGGTCGACCGCGTCAGGCGGTTCAAACCGCCGCTGAACGTACCCACCCACACATATCCTTCCGAGTCGACCAGGATCGAAGAGATAAAATTCGAACTCAACGAATTAACATTGTTGGGATCGTGGCGATAATAGGCAAAGTCATCCCGCATGCGGTCGTATTTGTTGACGCCGCCGCCTTGTGTACCGAACCACAGCACCCCACCGCGATCTTCAAAGATGGAGAGAATATGATCTGCACTCAGGCTCTTGATAAAGGTCGGGTCATTGCGGTAATGGGTGAAGCTGGTCCCGCCCCCGTTCAATCGATCCAGCCCGCTGACCGTGCCGACCCAGAGATTACCCGTGCTGTCCATGCGCAGGGCGGTGATCATGTTATCGGAGATGGTCTGTTCTTTTCTATTGGAATGGAAGAACCGCTCAAAGTTGCCGGTTTCAGGCTCGAAACGATTCAGTCCGTTTTGCGTGCCGACCCAGATCGTATTATTCCGCCCCTCGGCCAGGGCAGTGACCGAATCGTTGCTGATCGTATTTTGGGCTTCTGGGCTGGACTGGTAGGGCGTGAATTTATTGCTTTGTGGATCGAACCGGTTGAGACCACCGGCGCGCGTGCCGATCCAGAGCCTTCCGCGGCTGTCCTGCAGGATGGCAGTGATGGTTTTCCCTGTTATTCCTTCCTGCTGTGTCGGCGCATATACATAATGCGTAAAGACATCGGTGGACGGGTCCAACATGTCCAACCCGTTCTGCGTGCCAACCCAGAGCTTTCCATCCCTGTCCAGGTACAGGATGTTGACGTGGTTGTCACTCAAGCTCTGTGGATTCCGGGGATCGTGCGTGTAACGCTTAAATTCCTCCGTGTGTGGATCATACCGGTTCAGGCCCCCCTGCCCGGTGGCCACCCACAAATACCCATCCTTGTCCTCCACAATGGAGGTGATCCAGCGATCGCTCAGGCTGGTGGAGACGTCAGGATCGGGCTTGAAGGTCCGAAACGTGTAGCCATCGTAGCGGTTCAATCCATCCTGCGTGCCAAACCACATAAAGCCGCGGCTGTCCTGGAAGGCCACATGCACGGAGCTTTGCGACAGTCCCTGCTCGATACTGATCCGGTCAAAGCGGAGGACACAGTCACAGACCTGCGGGATGGAGGCCGGCGATACGCGGGTTGGGACAGGCGGCGTGCCGGTCGGTATGACAGTGGCCTCGCCCTGCGCCGTGTTAAGAGGCCCGAGCATGGCCGGGGGAATCCCCAGTTTCCCGCACGAGGCGAGCATCAACAGGAGAAGCAGACCCGGTAAACCGGACAGTACAGTCTTCATTAGTTAACTACAGTATAGTACATCCAATGTCCATTTTATTGGACAAGCAAATGCTTTCCATACCCCTCCTCGGAGGGGTTTTTGCACGACTGTTACACGTTTGATTGTAGGGTCGTGCCATATCTGGAGGGGGAGGCTAAACCGGCACCGTACGGGGGAGAAAATACGCTCCCAGGCGCATGCCCGATTTCCATCATGAACATATCATAAAGGCGGGATTAGCCTGACAACACTAATCCGCTTTGCTTTCAGAATTCTCCTCGCGAAAGCAATTCAGACGGAAGGCGAGGCGGAGACCGGGGCGATGCAACCCTGGTTTCCGCCTCCCTCCATTATACAAAGGTCACATAAAAACTGGATGAAGGAGGTGCCCTTATTGGAGAGGAAACGAGCAGACCTTCCAAGACCCCGGATTATTTTTACAGGAGAGAAGATGAAACTTAAACATTTGTATTATGTCGTAAGTCTACTGGCTGTGGCGAGCATGATACTTGCAGCCTGTTCGCCTCAAGCTGCGACTCCAACAGAAGCGCCCATTGTACAAACCGAGGCTCCCGCGATGACAGAGGCCCCCACCCAGGCGCCAACTGCAGCACCTCCAACCGACAGGCACGGTGGCTGGCTGGATGAGATCGATGTTTCGGCGGTGGCAGGTGATTCCGCCATTTCCCAGCTCAAAGCGGGCGCCATCGATTTTTATTCCTTTAATCTTGCCTCAGATGCCCTGCCTGCCATCAAGGAGGCGGGCCTGCCCCACTCGGAGGCATTTGGCGGTTATTATGGCATCAGTCTCAACCCTGCGGTTTTTACAGATACCACCCGGCTGAACCCGTTCTCGAACCGCAAAATCCGTGAGGCGATGAACTATTTGATCGACCGCAACTATATCAACCAGGAGATCTTTGCCGGTGGATCCCTGCCGAAGCTGCTTTCCATCACCACCCAATTGATCGAATACACCAAGCAGATCGTGAAAGTTCGCGAACTGGAAGGCAAGTATGCCTATAACCCGGATAAAGCCCGGGAGATCATCGATGCCGAAATGACAGGCATGGGCGCCGAGCAGGGCGCGGACGGTAAATGGCAGTACAAGGGCAAGCCCGTTACGCTGATCTTCCTGATCCGCTCCGACGGCGACGGGACACGAAAGCCGATGGGCGACTACGTTTCCAATCAGCTGGAGAGCGTTGGCTTTACCGTCGACCGGCAGTACAAGACCTCCTCGGAGGCCTTCCCGATCTGGCAGGGAACGGCCGCCAAGGAGGGACAATGGAGCATGTATACCGCCGGTTACATTCCCTCCGGCCTGGGCTCCCTACGCGATGAGGCCGGCCTCATCCAGCAGAGCTATTTGAATACCAGCACGCAGGCCAGTGAGCCGTATATCTCCAATGTCTCGGACCCGGAATTTCAGAAACTGGGGGATGACCTGGCACAGGGACACTACTCTTCCGACGAGGAACGCAACCAGATGATGTCCATGGCGCTTGAGCTTTCGCTGCAGGATTCCCTGTTTGTCTGGCTGATCGAACAAAGAGTTTATGCGCCTTTTAAGGACAACGTCCAGGTCACATACGATCTGGCGACGGGTCCGGAATCGACCAATGTCGGTCCCTATAACCTGCGCTTCAAGGGCCAGGAGGGCGGCACCATGAAGGTCGGCACCAACGATCTCTTTACCCAGCCATGGAATTCCATCGCCGGAAGTAACTGGGTCTGGGATGCCGCCATCATGCGGGCGACGACCATGGGTACGTCCAACGTCACCAATGGCGGCGGTTTGATGGCCGATCCCTTTACAGGCCTGGCCTACCCCCAGCGGATCGAGAGCGCCGAGCTTACCTATAAGGAAGGACTGCCCATCGTCCATACACTCGATTGGCTAAAGGTGGATAGCGCCCCGGAAATCCAGGTTCCCGGCGACGCCTGGGTGGACTGGGACGCGAAGCAGCAAAAATTCATTACCGCTGCGGAAAAATATCCCGATGGGCTGACTGCCAATGTCAAGAGCGTTGTCGTCTATCCCAGGGACCTGTTCCAGACCGTCAAGTGGCACGATGGCAGCCCGATCTCGGTGGGAGATTTTGTCATGTCGATGATCATGGGATTCGATCCTGCCAAGACGGACAGCCCCATCTATGACAAGTCGCTGGCTTTGAGCATTAACGCGCAACTGGCATCCTTCAAAGGCTACCGGATCACCTCCACCGATCCGCTGACGATCGAAGCCTACAATGACACCTACTATACCGATGCGGAATTGAACGTCCTGCCTCTGTGGCCGCAGTCTCCCCTCGGTCTGTCGGGCGAGAACAGCTGGCCTGTGCTGGCGATCTCGAATCTGGCTGAAGCCAATGGCGAGCTGGCCTACAGCGATGTGAAGGCGGATGAAAAGAAGGTCGAAAACACCAGTTGGGTGGGCGGTCCCAGCCTCGAGATCCTGAGCAAGTACCTCGACCAGGCGGCCGGCGAATCCTATATCCCATACGCGCCGACCCTCGGCCAGTACATCACCAAGCAGGAGGCCGACCAGCGTTATGCCAACCTCAAGAAGTGGTACCAGGATCACGGTCACTTCTGGGTCGGGACCGGTCCCTACTACCTGGACAAGGTCTTCACCACGGAAAAATCGCTTGTCCTGAAGAACTTCGCCGACTTCCCGGATCCGTCCGATCGCTGGGCGCAGTTCAGCGAGGCGAAGCTTGCCACCGCCGTCGTGGATGGCCCGGGACAGCTCAAGGTCGGGAGTGAAGAGACCTTTGACATCACGGTCAATTTCAAGGACCAGCCCTATCCGCAGTCGGAGATCAAGGAAGTGAAATACATCCTGTACGATGCGACCGGCGCGATCGTGAAAACCGGCGATGCCGATGGGGTTGCAGATGGCCAATACCAGGTCACCCTCGGTTCGGATGCCACGTCCAAGCTGCCGACCGGCACAGCCCGCCTTGAAGCGATCGTGGTTCCAATTCCTGTGGCAGTGCCTGCCTTTAGCTCATTTGATTTTGTGGTTGTCCCCTAGGGGCAGACGCGGATTATGCAGGATGGAGTCAGGATCGCCTGACTCCATCCTGCCCTGGATTGTGAGGATGTATGGCAGTTGTAACACACTCGCCTTCTGAAAATGTGACGGAGGGAAAACCGGCCAGTAGCAGCACCATCCTGCGCGTTTCCCGTTATGTGGCCACGCGCATTCTTACGCTGGGGGTCACCGTGATCATCGGCATTTACCTGACGATCCTGATCGCCAACATGGGTGGATACGTGGACCGGATCATGCGCGGCGAGATCCGTGACCGTGTGACACAGGCCATCACGGCAAACCCGTCCGCGCGCAGGATGGACCCGGCTGTGCGCCAGAAATTGATCGAGGACTCGATCGCCGTGGAGGAGGAGCGCATCGGGTTGAATGTACCGATCGCCGTGCGGAACTTCCGCTACCTGAGGAACGCGCTGACCCTCCAGCTCGGACGTGCCCTTAACATGACCAGCGACAGCGGCTCGAAACAGGTTCGCCTGATCCTGCTGGAGCGGCTGCCGGCCACGCTCCTGCTCATGGGAACCTCCCAGCTATTCCTTTTCTTCTCGAGCCTCTTTATTGCCTTAAGCCTGTCCCGCCGCTATGGAAATTTCTGGGATAAGGTCATCGTGACCCTGTCGCCCACCTCTGCCGTGCCGCCCTGGTTCTATGGCATCTTTTTGATCCTGATCTTCGCCTCCATTTTGAAAATCCTTCCCTTTGGCGGCATGGTCGATTGGCCGCCGCCCTCCAATCCCATCGATTATTCGCTGAGCCTGCTGAAACATATGCTGCTGCCGGCATTCGCCCTGATCATCAGCTCGTTCTTTCTGAGCATCTATAACTACCGTACATTCTTTCTGATCTATTCCAGTGAAGACTACGTGGAGATGGCAAAAGCCAAGGGACTGCCCTCCCGAGATGTGGAGCGCCGATACGTCCTGCGTCCCACGCTTCCCAACATCATCACAAACTTTGCCCTGCTCATCATCGCCCTGTGGACGGGCGCCACCATCACCGAGACGGTGTTCCTGTGGCCCGGCCTCGGGCGGACGCTGTACCAGGCGATCGGCCTGTACGACATCCCGATCATCGTCGGCTCCACGATCATCTATGCCTACCTGCTGGCCCTGACCGTGTTTCTGCTCGACTTCATCTACGCCCTGGTCGACCCGCGCGTTAAGGTTGGTCGTTAGTCCCATGAAAACCCTGCAAAATTCCCTTCGAACTCTCTGGAAGTATCCTTCTGCGGTCATGGGCGTGCTTGTGATCCTGGGCCTGGTGGCGCTGGCCCTCTACGCCATGGTCACCATCCCCTATCACGAGGCGATCCGTTTGTGGCGCGGCGGGGAGGAGATCTGGTATCGAAATCCCAAGTTCGCCTCGCCGGCCTGGATCAATCTTTTCTCGGCCAAGAAATATGCCGAGTCCTTTGCCGTCAAAACCTCCGATGGAAGCATGATTAAGAATGTCACCCAGGGCGATCAGAATACATCTACGATCACTGCATCCTATACCTTCCCCTTCCAGGCCGACGTCCTGCCGCAGGATATGATCCTCTATATCACCTCGAAATATCAGCAAAAACAGCCATTTATTTCCGCCGAATGGCATACCCCAGATGGCAGGACGATCCGGGTCGCCAACCTGGCCGTCAGCCAGAAACAGACCTATCGCTTTGCCCAGGACGAGAAATTGAAAACCAGGCTGCGGACGGACGATGTCATAGCGGCGCTGTTCACCGATCCAAATACCGGGAAGATCGTCAAGGGAAATTATCAGCTTGCACTGACCGGTGCGACCTTCGAGCCAAAGTCGACGCTGGACGCGGAATTCGTCTTTCACGGCCAGGTCTACGGTCTCGCGGGGACCGATCATGCCCGTCGGGACCTGATGGTGCCTCTGCTGTGGGGGGCGCCCGTGGCCCTGGCATTTGGGCTGATCGCCTCGCTCGGCACCGCGGTGCTGACCATGGTCATCGCCGCGCTCGGGACCTGGTACGGCGGCTGGCTCGACCAGCTCATCCAGCGCATCACCGAGATCAACATTGTGCTGCCCTTCCTTTCCATCCTGATCATGGTCGGGACGTTCTACTCGCGCAGCATCTGGGTGATCCTGGGAGCGACGATCCTGTTGAGTATTTTTACCGGCTCGATCATTACCTACCGCTCCACCTTCATGCAGGTCAAGGAATCGATGTACATCGAGGCAGCCAAGGCCTACGGAGCCAGTAACCCGCGCATCGTGTTTGTGTACCTGATCCCGCGTATGATCCCCCTGCTCATTCCGGGACTTGTATCCGCCGTGCCCGTATTCGTATTCCTGGAAGCTTCGCTGGCCGTGCTGGGACTGGGCGATCCCGTCCTGCCGACCTGGGGCAAGATCATCCAGGATGCCAACAGCAATGGTGCGCTGTATCGCGGCTACTATTACTGGATCCTTGAGCCGGCTACTTTACTGATGATCACCGGCCTGGGTTTTGCCATGCTCGGCTTTGCCCTCGACCGCGTATTTAACCCGAAGTTGAGGGATATATGAGTCCAGCTGCACAAAAACTTTTACAGATCGAGAACCTGGTTTTACATTTCAAGACCAACAGCGGCACCGTCCAGGCGGTGGACGGGGTGGATTTTGACCTGGATACCAACCGGGCCGTGGTCATCCTGGGCGAATCGGGATGTGGCAAAAGCTCGCTGGCCAGGGCCATCCTGCGACTGCTGCCGCGTAACGTTGAATCCTATGGCGGCCAGGTCTATTTGCAGGGCACGGATATGATGAAATTTGACGAGGAGCAGTTCCGCCAGAACGTGCGCTGGGCCCAGATCTCCCTGGTGCCGCAGGCTGCGATGAACTCACTCAACCCGGTGCTCCGGGTGGGAGACCAGGTCGCCGAGCCGGCCATCGTCCACCTGGATATTCGCAAGGAGGAAGCCCTCCAGCTTGCAAAACGTATGTTCCAGCATGTGGGTGTGCCGGAGGATTTTTTGGACCGCTATCCCTTCGAATTGAGCGGTGGGATGCGGCAGCGCGTCGCCCTGGCCATGGCGCTCGTCACCAGCCCAGGCCTGATCGTCCTCGACGAGCCAACCTCCGCCCTGGACTTGCTGACCCAGGCGAACATCATGAACGTGCTCAAGCGCATCAAGCAGGAACTGGGCACGAGCTTCATCCTGATCACCCACGACATCGCCACCTCCAGCGAGCTTGCAGATGAAGTGGCCATTATGTATGCCGGCCAGATCGTGGAGGTGGGCCACGCCCGTGAATTCTTCCCCGCGCCACTCCATCCATATGCACAGATGTTGATGGCCAGTGTCCCGCGCCTGCGCAGCGACTCGGACCCGATGTTCATCACCGGCCAGCCGCCCAGCCTGATCAACCTGCCAAAGGGATGCCGCTTTGCCGCGCGCTGTCCCTTCCGCTTTGACAAGTGCGACCAGGAACCGCCCATGTTCGAGAGGAATGGCCGCAGGGTCAAGTGCTGGCAGTATGAGTAAAGGGGTAGGAATGAATTCTTTTACTTCCGGCGACAAAAGCACCGTGACCGAAGGAGACGAAAGGTCAACATACGCCCTTTATGATGTTCTCCAATCCTTCCGGGAGGTCCACCGGGTGGTGATCAACCTGGCCGGTGAACTGAACGACGAGCAATTGCGCTGGAAGCCAAAAGGCTATCCCACTTCGATCGGGTTCCATCTCTGGCAC
>JBLMZU010000294.1:0-18601 GCA_050258995.1 Bacteroidota bacterium | reverse complement strand
GGGCCAATCCTTCTGGTCGATCGCGATTGCCTACCAGATCACCATCCGCGACCTGGAGACCTGGAACAACACGTCACGCAACACACCGCTCAAGACCGGGCAGCGTTTGTTCATCCCCAACAAGAATACGGCAGGCTTTGCCACACCGACCCCCGTTGGCATGGTCGTGACCCAGACCCCGGATGCGGACGGCAGGATCATCCATGAAGTGCAGCCGTACCAGGCCCTGTATACCATCGCCGACGCCTATCACATCTCCGTGGACCGCATCCTGGTCTTGAATGGACTCCAGGCCGATTGGCCCCTGCAGATCGGGCAGAAGCTGGTGATCTCCCCGGGCAATATCACGCCCAGCCCCACGCTGCGCGCCATCCAAAAGCTTACCCCGGAAGCGGACGGCAAATACTACCATACGGTCCATAGCGGCGAAACACTCTCCTGGATCGCCAGCCTGTACGAGATCTCCCTGGCCGATTTGATGGCCTGGAACGGATTGAATGCCGCCTCCGTCATCCGCCCGGAAGAAAAACTGGTCCTTCTGGTTGCGCCGCCTGCAACGCCTACTTTCACGCCCAGTCTCACATCCATTGTGCCGACTCCATCTCCCAGCATGACCCCGCCGCCGCAGCCGACGATCACACCTGTCACGCCCACAATGTCATCGAGCAGATCGACCATCGGTCTTATTCTTGGCATGCTCCTGCTCGCGATCGGTGGATTTGCCTGGTGGATCTTTTCACGCAGAAGGTAGAGCTTGCATCCAGGATTCACCGTTTCGGCTGGATATAAATTCCTGGTTTGTTCCTGTTTGACAGAACGATAGATATAAAGGAGACCATGATTACTTTGGAATCGATGCAGCAGGAGGATTTTGACCGCCTCCTCGAGGAGGAAATCAGAAATTATGCGGCCGATCACGTCCGGAATGGAAACTGGCCGGAAGACGGCTCACTGGAAAGATCCAGAAAGGAGTTCGACGCCCTCCTCCCGGATGGCGTCCATACACCGGATCAATACATCTGGTCCATTTTGGAAGAGAACAAGAAAACCGGTCTTCTTTGGGTACATGTCAAAGATAACAAGGCATTCATTTATAACTTCTTCATCCACGAGGAATTCAAGGGGAAAGGGTATGGTAAACAGGCCCTCGCAGCAATGGATGAAAAGCTCAAGGTGATGGGTGTCGACTCGGTCGCCCTCCACGTGTTTGGAGACAATCTCATCGCACAGGAACTTTACAAGAAGATGGGGTTCATCATTACCGACCTCCATATGCAGAAGAAATATCGTTAATGAATATTCGATCGAACTTGTCTAGATCCGGGCAGTGACAAAATCATTGTTCGTTTCAATTTAGACCTTATGTTTGGTAGAATTCCCGGCATGCATCGCAACGCAACAAAGTACATTGTCGGATTGGTCATTTCCGTATTAATCCTGACATCCTGCACGCCCACCGTTCCAACGGCTGCTTATCCAACCTATGATCCGTTTGCGCCGGTAAGCGGGGGAAGCCCTCCCCCTGCGGCAAATACCAGCGGACAGGCGCCGGCAGATCGCCCGGTCCCCTCCGGACCCAGACCGACGAAAGCACCCGTCTCCATCCTCATTCAGGAATTCGATAAAAATGCGGTCCTGAGCACACCTACCCCGGATCTGCCGCACGCCATCCCCACAGCACGGCAGGATGTGGCGTCGTATACGGTCCAGGCGGGGGATACCCTGGGCAGCATCGCCCAGGCTTATGGCATCAGCCTTAATTCACTGCTGCAGTCCAACAACCTGAACGAATCGAGTGTGCTGACCATTGGGATGACCCTTAATATTCCGCCCGCCGGATCGGGAACGGACAAGGGGTCATCGTTCAAGATCATCCCGGACACAGAGCTGGTCAACAGTCCCACCACGATTGAATTTGACACCGAGGAATTCCTTAAGGGATATAATGGCTATCTAACGAATTACATCGGCGAAGTGAATGGGGGGTCTATGAGCGGGGCACAGATCATCGATCGGATCGCCCAAAGTTATTCGGTCAATCCACGCCTTTTGATCGCGCTGCTTGAATATAAGAGCCAGTGGCTTACCAACCCGACGCCATCCAATGTGGATTACCCCATGGGATTTTATGATGGTTATTACGCCGGGTTGAACAAGCAGATGGCCTGGGCGGCAAACCAGTTAAATCGCGGCTTTTATTTGTGGCGCGCCAATGCCCTGTCGTCGATCCCATTGTCGGATGGCACGTACGTCCCCATGGATCCTACCATCAACGCCGGCACTGCGGGCGTGCAGTATTTCCTGGCCCAGTTCAACAACCGTCCCACCTGGGATCTGGACGTGAGCGAATACGGGTTTTACCTGACCTATAACAAGCTTTTCGGTTCCCCCTTCCGGTACCAGATCCTTACGCCGCAGCCGGCCGCACTGACCCAGCCGCCCATGCAGCTCCCCTTTCAGCGCGGCACCACCTGGTCGTTTACAGGTGGTCCGCATGGAGGCTGGGACTCGGGATCCGCCTGGGCCGCGCTGGACTTTGCCCCGCCCGGTGAAGGCGGCGGGTGCACACCATCGACGGACTGGGATGTGGCCGTTGCCGATGGGCTGATCGTGCGCGCCGACGAGGGAGCTGTGGTCCAGGATCTGGATAATGACGGTTACGAACAGACCGGCTGGACGGTCCTGTACATGCACGTTGCTTCGAACGAGCGGGTCGAGCCGGGCACCTATCTGTATGCCGGCGAGAACATCGGTCATCCGTCCTGCGAAGGTGGCGTTTCGAATGCCACCCACCTGCACATCGCGCGCCGCTACAATGGGGAGTGGATCCCGGCAGATGGAAGCATTCCGTTTGTCATGGACGGCTGGTCGTCGAGCGGTGACGGCACGGAATATGATGGCTCCCTCAAAAAGGGCTCGGCCGTCATCCAGGCGGAAGAAGGTGTCCTGGCAGGTGTAAACCAGATCTCCAGGTGACAATCCCGCGAATACCAGGTGTAGGCCAATCGTACTGCTATTCCAGTCGGGAACAGCGATTCAATACAGGTATAATTCTCTGAACGGAAAAAACGTGCGACGACTCTTGGTTTTATCTATCGCTGTCTCTTTTATCACCGCATCCTGCGTCGGCAACGCGTCCCTGTGGGGGCAGTATCTCACGCCGACGGCCGTTGGCGGCGATCCCGTGACATCGACATCCACCCCCATGCCGGCCGTCGTACCGACCGGGACGCCGACTCAGCCCGGACCTTTTGTTTTTGAGGGAACAACAACCGCTACGCCCCCACCCACAAGAACGGAGGAGCCGTCCTCGACGCCGGCAGCCGCGGCTCTCGTGGCAGAGAGTTCACCCACGCCCACCAGCATCTCCCCGACACCCACCATCCTTTACTACGCTCAGAGCGGCGACTGGCTTCCTGCTGTGGCAAAACGCTTTGGCGTGGAGGTGAGCGAGATCACCTCTCCCAAAGTGCTCCCCAAGGCCGGCCTTCTCGATACCGGCACGCTTCTGATCATCCCCGACCGCCGCGACAAGTCTGCCCAATATGTCCCTGCCGTTCAAATGATCCCGGACAGTGAAGTCGTGCTTTCGGCAACCTCGCTGGACCTGAACGTTCCAGACTATGTACAGAAAGCCGGTGGGTTCCTCTCCACCTTTCGCGAATACCTGAAATCCACCGGCTGGACATCCGGTGCCGGCGTGACAGAACGACTCTCCTACGAATACTCCGTCAACCCACGTCTCCTGCTTGCCCTTCTCGATTATGAAGCTCGCTGGGTCCGCGGCACACCGGAGAACCAATTCCGAACCGATTACCCGCTGGGCCATGAGAGCTTCCATAACAAAGGCATGTACCTGCAGCTCTCCTGGGGTCTCGAACAGCTTGATCATGGCTACTATGGCTGGCGCAACGGCACACTTACGGAGATCGATTTCCGCGACGGGGAAAAACTGAAGCTCGACCCCACCCTCAATGCAGGGACGGTCGCTCTCATGTATTTCTTCTCTCGCACACATTCCCTGAACGAATGGATGCGGATCATGGATCAGACCAGCGGCTTCGCCTCGTTTTACCAGAGTATGTTTGGCGATCCCTGGGCGCGTGCGGATCGAATCGGACCCTTATTTCCTCCCGGTTTCAGCCAGCCACCGCTCAACCTTCCATTTGAGATCGGGTCACCCTGGGCATTTACCAGCGGACCGCACGGCGCCTGGGAGCACGACGGGCCCCTGGCTGCGCTGGATTTTGCGCCGGCCGCCAGCAAAACCGGATGCAACGATACACCCACCTGGATCCTGGCTGCGGCACCCGGGCTGGTCGTCCGCTCGGGGAACGGAGTTGTGGTGGTCGATATGGATGGGGATGGCAAGGAACAGACCGGCTGGGATATTATGTATCTGCATGTCGCCAACAAGGACCGCGTCCTCAAAGGCCAGTGGGTGGAGGCGGACGATCGCATCGGTCATGCCTCCTGTGAAGGCGGCATTGCGACTGGCACGCATCTGCACATTGCCCGAAAATATAACGGTGAATGGATCGCGGCCGATGGTCCTGTCCCGTTCGTCCTCAGCGGCTGGACGGCAGTGGCCGGCGCCCAGCCTTATCAAGGCAAACTTGTCAAAGGCAACCGCGTCATTACGGCCGACCTGTATGGGCAGCTGCGGGCTTTGATCTACCGTGAAGCGGACGGAGGATAGGCTTCGTCACAGCAAGTATTTCCTGCATGAAGAACAATAAACGAAGTCAACGATCACAATCCAGAAGTAGAGGGATTGGTTTTTATTTCTATCTGCTGAAGTCGATCCTGCTTGCGGCGGTGATCTCCTCCTGCGCGCCTGTCAGTATGGCTACCGATCTGCAGAATATGATCACGCCCATTCCGCCGACCCCGATGCCAGCCCCCACTTCCGGACGGCCCAACTACGCACCCGGCGAGCTGGTGGATTACACGGCCCAAAGCGGCGATACACTTCCGGCCCTGGCGAAGCGCTTCAACACCACCGAAGAGCAGATCCGGGCCGCCAACCCGATCATCCCGATGGATGCCACCACCATGCCGCCCGGCATGCCGATGAAGATCCCAATCTATTATCTGCCGCTGTGGGGCACGGCATTCCAAAGCATTCCTGATGAGGCGTTCGTGAATGGGCCTTCCCAGATCGGATTCAACACCTCTGCCTACGTTGCCTCCACCAGCGGCTGGCTCAAGGATTATCGCGCCTATGTGGGAGACCAGTGGCGGTCTGGCGCAGAAATCGTGGATTACGTGGCAACCAATTACAGCATCAGCCCGCGTCTGTTGTTGGCGTTGCTCGAATACCAGACCGGCGCCCTTACCCAGCCGGAGGAGCCCACGGGACGGTATATATTAGGAATAAACAGAAGTTTTTACGAAGGTCTCTACCTGCAGCTGGTCATGGCTGCCAATACACTCAACAACGGATACTACAGCTGGCGCAGCGGAGACATGACCGAGCTCGAGCTCCTGGACAAAACCATCATGCGCCCGGATCCCTGGCAGAACGCCGGTTCAGTTGCCCTGCAGTACTATTTTTCCAGGCTTTATAGTGGAGATCCTCTCTTCGCGGCGATCGGACCGGATGGCCTGGCGCGAACCTATCAGAACCTGTTCGGCGATCCCTGGGCCGATCCCATGCCTGTCCTGCCGGGAAGTCTTCAGCAGCCGGCCCTGCACTTCCCGTTCCAGTCCGGTCAGCCCTGGACTTTTACCGGGGCACCTCATACAGGCTGGGGAAAAGGCCAGCCATTTTCCGCTGTCGATTTTGCTCCGCCGGCAGAGCATGCAGGCTGTGTCAATGTAAAGCCGGAAAATTTCGCCGTTGCGGTCGCGGATGGCCTTGTCGTACGCTCGACAGTGGATGGTCTGGCCCTGGACCTGGATGGTGACGGCGATGAGCGTACAGGCTGGGTCATTTATTATCTACATCTCGCGTCGGCTACACGTGCTCCGGTAGGAAAACAACTCCATGCAGGAGAAATGATCGGGTATCCCTCCTGCGAAGGTGGGGAAGTCACCGGGACTCATGTACACATTGCCAGGAAATACAACGGTGAATGGATTCTTGCCGACGGTCCGCTTCCGTTTAATTTTGAGGGCTGGATCGCGCACAATGGCCCACAGGCATACCTGGGCACACTCACCCGCGGTCCACTGACGATCCGAGCATGTACCTGTTCCGATATTCAAAGTCAAGTGATCTCGGACGCTCCAACGCCAGCCCCGTAGAACACGAGACCACTCGTTTTTGGTTCCGGCGGCCTTTAGGGCTGATCCTCAATGATGGGGGTAACATGCTTTTCCAGCGTCTGCAGGTTGATCCCGCCCACCCAGCTTAGAACGACCTGGCCATCCCGGTTGATGACAAACGAGCTGGGCAGGTTCAGGGTCTTGAAAGCCTTTTCCGTTGCAACATATTTCGGGTCGAGCCAGACGGGGAACGTCAGGCCGTAATCTTTGGCAAACTGGATGACGTCGGGTGTGGGGTCGCCGTCATTGACCGCTACGATCGTAAAGCCATCCTGGGCATGCTTGTTGTAAAAGGATTCCAGGGCCGGCATCTCCTCCTTGCATGGAGGACACCAGGTCGCCCATAGATTCACGAGAACGATCTGCCCGCGATAATCCGCCAGCGAAGTGGGTTTGCCTGACAGGTCGGTGAGTTCCAGCTCGGGGGCAGGATAATTGACCTTAACCGGAATCGCCGATAGATCCGATGGGGTCGCCTGCGTCCCTGGATTCGCCAGGAAAAGAAAATAGGCAGAGACGGCAAGGAGAAGCAGGCCGATCCCGGAAAGGATCAGAAGGATTGCCTGTATTTGTCTTTGTGAAGGATTTTTCAATTTAGCCATTTGATTTTGAGACGATCGAAAGTATACAGAGTATACCCCTGTGAAATCGTGTCAATTCAAATTCATGATAAATGTCATGCAAATCATGATATTTGCCACTGGAGTGGTGTAGGCCTGTCAGGATAAGATTCTTGATATGCCTGATCGGGTACCAACATTTAGTGATATGAACCAGGAATACGTAAACCTTCTAGAGCCACTGTTTGAACACTTTTCATGCCGGTCTGGCGCAGTCGTCATCGAACAGGGGAAGCCAGCAGATTACCTGTATTTGATCGTGGACGGAAAGGTACAGGTCACCTACAAGCCCTACGACGGAACAGCAATCACTGTGGGGCATGTGGAGAAGGATGGTGTTTTTGGCTGGTCAGCGGTCGTCGGGAGCCAGACATATACATCTTCGGTCACGGCCATAGAGGATCTGGAAACCGTCCGCATCCATGGCAACGATCTTCGGAAATTATGTGTGGAACACCCCGACGCAGGCAGGGAAATCCTGGAGAGGATTGCAAGTGTTGTGTCATCGAGATGGACGAATTCCCACGAACAGGTGAAGTCCATCCTTGTCAATGGGATGAAGTGCTAGCAGCGCAAGGTTGCGGCACATGCGAATTAATCAAATACTGGCGAGGGCAGGGTACGGCAAAACACGGTGAAGCCATCCGGCTCCACCGTGTTTTGCTTTTAAACACAATCTGGAAAAAGCAGGGTTTCGACGGATCAGCCCGATGATTGATTCCTGAAAAAGCGAAAAACAAGCAACCCACCCAAAACGATCAACAGCACAGGCCAGAAATACTGGGAAATGCCGAAAAGTGGGGTCCCGATCGCCGCACCGAAGACCAGCAGGATCACTCCGGGGATTAAGGCCCACAGCCGCGACCGTCCGCCGGGCAGGATGGCGACCAGGAGGAAGGTCAGGCCAAGTCCCAGGAACAGGACGCCCCCCGTTTCCATGCCGGTCGCTTCTTCGAAAACCGAGAGGATTCCGAGAGTGAGCAGCACCCCGCCAGGGATGATTGCCCACCAGCGCTGATGATCGACAATATATACATACCAGAACGCCAGGCTGATCCCCGTAAAGAAGGCAAGGCCTGAATAATGGCTAAGTGAATGGGGCAGGAATGAGGAGACAGCCATACCGAGCAGCGTAAAACCGGGAAAGGCCGCCCACCAGTTGTTGGTCTGATCGCTGAACAACATGTAGAGGAAGATCAGGCCGCCCGCCGCAAACACCAGTCCCCAGAAGATGCCGCTGGCGTTCGAGATCACACCCATCACATCCAGCAGGGAAAGAAAACCACCCACCACCAGCAGGATGCCGATTAACAATCTTGGATTCACCCTTCGCAGATTCATTTTTTCTCCCTTCTACCGTATCGTTATCCTGCCCAGGCCGGAGGAGATATTGATCTCTGCGCGATCTGTGGCCGATTCAAAGTCAGGGGATTGGTAGAGATCCGCTTCGATACGCGGGAAGCGATTCGTATCCACATCCATGGAGGTCACGCCGTCGACGCGGATGCGCGCGGCCGTCGCTTCGGGCACAACGATATTCACAGAGGTCGCGCCACCATCCAGGTCGAATAGGCATACGCCACGGGCTGGCAGGGTTACATTGACGCTGCTCGCGCCTGTTTTCACAGCCAGGTGCCGGGCAAGTACATCTTTCAAATCGATATTCAGGGTGCTTGCGCCCGCCTCCATATTCACCATCACCGGCAGATCCTGGACGATCTGGAAACGCCATACTCCCTCACTGGGACCGATAAACGGCAGCCAGGATGGGCCGGCCTCTACGCGGACGTCGAGCTGGCCATCCGTGACATTGCTTCGTGAGTTCATTCCTGCGGCAGACGTTCCCACCAGCGCCATTCCAGATGGTGCTCCGCCGGAAATGTTCATCTGGCCCACACCGTGAGAGAAGCTGTAACACACCGTTTGGGCTGCCTGCAGCGGAATGGAGAAGGTCTCTCCCGACATCGGCGCAGGCTTCCAATATACACCAAGGATGAGCCAGATCCCCACCAGCATCATTGCGATGGGCCATAGATATTGAAATACATTGTTGATGATCCCCTGGGCCTGCAAATACAGCAGCACGCCCAGGATAATCAGGGCGCCGCCCCAGAACAGACTATCGCGTCTCATTTTGCCCTCTCCTTGGCCGCAGGAACCCACGGACCAGAACATATACACCCAGTGCAATGAGCAGGATCGCCGGACCGTACGGACCGAGAATGACCAGCCCGCCAAAGAGCGTCCCAAAGATCAGGAACAGGACCACGCTGATGATGATCAAATTCATTCCATTGGAAATGTTACTACGGGTATTTTCGCCAAGCAGGCCGGCCAGGATCAGGCCAGCGCCTACAAACCCGGGGATCAGCGTCCACATGTAGGCCCAGGAGCCAAAATCGTTATTGGCGTTTTGATAGTACAGGATGCAGCCGATCCCTGTCACGATCGAGGCCGGGACAGCCATGCCCGGCGCGCCGACGATCAAGCCGATGATGAAGATCAGGATTCCGGCGCCAATGGTCCACATCGGCCAGGAAAAGTTGACATCCAGCCAGTTACGCAGGGAAGGAACCTGCTGGCTGGCTACGAGCCAGATGCCGATCAGGATCAACAGGATTCCGAGAAAAAGGGTTGAGCGGTTTCGTCGCATTGCATTTCTCCTATGTCTGGTCCAGCATCCTGCAGGCCTGGGCAGAATACGAAAGCCTGCAGGAAATTAAGGCTTTAATATCATTATACGGCGAAGAGAGACAAAGGTTCCTGGACAAGTGGACAGTTTTTGTCACCGCGCACCGGTCTTCTCCACAAACTGTCTGGCTAAAGGATATTTTTTGCCAGGACCTCCAGGCTTTCCAGATCATCCAAATCCAGCCACTGCAGCATGATCCTCTGCAGGCCTGCCTGTTCCAGGGTCTGCAATTGCTCCCTGATCGTGTCGATGCTGCCCGCCACATTTCCGTGCTGCCGTAATTCTTCAAGCGTCTGGCCATATATATTAATCTTGGTCTTCACTGCGGCATCATCCCTGCCGAACACACAGCCCGTCATCATGGAGCGGCGTACAGACGTGGGCTCCCGGCCTGCCTGGATGAGCAGGGTATCCAGGAGCCGGTTCTTTTGGAGGAATTCATCCGGGGTGAGCGAGACACAGTTCCACTCACCCGCATAGCGCACGACAAGGGACAACGTGCGCCTGTTGCCATTCCCGCCGACCAGGATCCGAGGTCCACCGGGCCGCTGTGGACGCGGTAAAAGGATCGCACCGCGCAGCTGGTAATCCTGGCCCTCGAATACGACCGGGGCATCACTCTGCAACAGGCGGGTGACAACCTCCAGCCCCTCCTCATAGCGCCTAAAACGAGCATCCATGTCCAACAGGTCAAAACCGAAAATATGATGCTCGCACTTGTTCCAGCCTGCTCCCAACCCTAGGACCAGCCGTCCATTCGAGAGATCATCCACGGCGGCAGCCATGCGCGCCGTGTGGACAGGATGGCGGAAGGAGAAGGGTGTTACAAGCGGGCCAAATTCAATGCGCTTCGTATGAGAGGCAAGCCAGGTTAAGGAGGTCCATAACTCAAGAGACTCCATCTCAGGCGGTTCCGAGGCAACAAAGTGATCCGAGCGAAAGAGTCCTGTAAAACCAAGGTCCTCCACCAGACTGGCGATCCTTTGCCAGCGCGGCCAGGTCAATCCCCGCTGGCCTTCGATCATCACCGCGATTTCAAGCATCACTTCTCTCCTTTCGATAAACCCGGTAAAGCAAACCACTCCCCTTTTTCGCTGGGATGATCCGTTTGCAGCAATTTACGATTTTCGACCAGGCGGTTCAGAACCCTGGTGATCAATTCCTTTCTCCACCCGAAAAGTTTTTCCACATCCCGCTGCTGGGCCGCACCGACCGATTGAAAATAAAGTTCGGTCAGCCTGGTACGGGCCTCTCCCTCCCCGATGTGACGGGCGCGTTCGGGGAGATCGGGGTAATGGCGCGGGACGATCTCGTAGATGAACGAATACTTCCACGCGCCAGCTTCTGCCACACCAACCGGCAGGATCTTGAAATCCGCCTGCAGAAGCTCCAGCGCCTTGTTGAACTCTGAATCCCGGGCATTCATCAATTTGGCGGCGCTGCGCAGGTCGATCGTGTTGAGGGCCCCCTCCTTCAGCAGCGCCTCATAGACCTGCTTGGCTGCCTGCGATAATCGACCTTCCTCATAGGCAAGCAAATAGTCCTCTTCAGGAGAACCATAATTTTCAGACAGTGCATAGAAATAAGGCGCAATATCCAGCGAGATCATGGTCGCTTTTTTACGCAGCACCTTGGCATAGTACCAGGTCTTTTTTCCAAGGGCGTTGTCCTTCCAGCCCCAGGTAATGTGACCGGGATCATCGTGCTTGTCGGCGACGACGCGGTTACCGGCAACTGCCGTCCACAAGCTGGGGAACTCGATCCCCTTGATGGGCCAAAAGTAAATAAAGCCGCGCTCATCGATGAATTTACGGGCGGCCTGGGGTGAAGATACACGCGATAGCACCGACAGGCGGTAGGTTTTTGTCCGGTGCGAATTTAATTTTTTCAAATCCAATGTGGGCATGAATTGATTATAATCCGCCGTTATGCACGTCCTATTCCTCTTCCTGGATGGCATCGGCCTGGGGGAAAATGATCCCGAAGTCAATCCGTTCGCCCGCGCCCATATGCCGAATTTAAACCGCCTGCTGGACGGACGGTCACTGTTAAAAGAATCGGCTCCCTTTCACGGAGCAGAGGCATCTCTGCTGGCCGTCGATCCGGCTGTGGGGGTAAGCGGCCTGCCCCAATCTGCAACCGGACAGGCGATTCTGTTGACCGGTAAAAACATCCCGGCCGAGCTTGGCTATCACTATGGACCCAAGCCCAATCCTGAAGTTGCCGCTTATTTAAGGAACGGCAGCCTGTTTTCCGAATTCACAGAGGCAGGAAAAAAAGCTGCGCTTCTGAATGCCTATCCCCCGCGCTATTTCGACGGCGTCGACTCGGGCAAGCGCTTATATTCCTCCATTCCCCTGGCAGTGACGAGTGCGGGACTTCCCCTTTTCCGGCACGATGATTTCTTTGCCGGGCGTGCGCTTTCCGCCGATTTCACCGGCGAAGGCTGGCGCACCATGCTGGGATACCATGAGGCTCCCGTCATGGATCCGCATCACGCGGGACAGAAGCTTGGTGCGCTGGCGAAGGAGTATGACTTCGCCCTGTTCGAATACTGGGCCAGCGACTACGCCGGGCACAAGCAGCAAATGGACGAGGCCATCCGTTTAATGGAATCCTTCGACAGCGTGCTCGGCGGATTGGTGGAAAATTGGGATGGAGATGGCCTGATCCTGATGACCTCCGACCATGGCAACATGGAAGACATGTCCACGCGGCGGCACACCGCTGCAGATGTCCCGGCCCTGGTGATCGGGGATAAAACAGCCAGAGACAAATTCACGCGTGACATGCAGGCTCTGACGGATATTGCCCCCGCCATCCGGCAGACAGTGATGAATGAATCTAAAGGGAAGCAGGGTATCCTTTGAAATGGAACGTCCGAAATGGTTTCATCCTGGTTTATTCTCCCGCCTTATCCGGATCACACAAAACGCATGAAAACCTGGTTGCCAAGCAGGCGACCACGCCGGGTCAAGCGGATCGCCCCGGCGTGCCACTCGAGCAAGCCAACAGCAACAAGTTCCCGTAACTCGGTAGGATAGACATCCATCAATCCATGATCAAACCGGGAATGGAAATCCGCATCCAATACACCGGCCTGCACCAGCCTGAGGTTGTTGATCATGTAATCCGACAGTTCGTCCTGCCGGGATTGTTTGTGCAGGTTGACGGTAGCGGGCGAGCGGGGAAATTCCATTCTGGATGCTGAATCGTCGATATTCAATAGCCGGTCGATATAGGTTTTGATACGCAGGACATTGGAATAACGGTAGCCGCTGGCATATCCATGGGCACCCGCGCCGAAAGCAAGATAAGGCATGGAGCGCCAGTATTGGAGGTTGTGTCGGCATGCGAATGCAGGATGTTCTGGTGTATCCCTTCCGCGCTCCGCTCCACTCGGGGCGATATTTCTCGCCCAGTTTGAGATCTCATACTGGACATATCCATTCGCTTCCAAAATATCACTCAGCCATTCATACATTTCCGCGGCGAGATCCGGATCCGGGAGAGGCAGCAGACCTTTGGACGCCCAGCTACCAAACGGGGTTCCGTGCTCGAGAGTCAAGGCGTAAGCAGAGATATGCTCGGGGTGCAGGTCCAGGATCCGCTGGACGGTGGTCTGCCAGGAGGCAAGAGTCTGTTCGGGAAGGCCATAGATCAGGTCAAGATTCAGGTTGTCGAATCCGGCCTTGCGGGAATAGGTGACGGCATCGATCACATCAAAGAAGTCATGGACACGCTCGAGCATCCGCAGCTCATTGGGATTCGAGGATTGGACCCCATAACTGATTCGATTGATCCCCAGGGAGCGCAAATCGACCAGATCAGTATGGGATACGGTGCCAGGGTTGGCTTCGATGGTGATCTCCACGTCATCTGGAAGCACGAAGTTTTTGCGAATCGCCTGGAATATGGATTCGAATTGCTTTGGAGAGAGGAGGGAGGGGGTGCCGCCGCCAAAGAAGACGGTATGGACTCTTCCCTCAGGAGACGGGAATTTCGAGCCAATAAATTCGACTTCCCTGCACAGTGCATTCACATAGGCGGGAATTGATTCCTCCTGGCCGGCGTAGGTATTGAAATCGCAATAGGCGCAGCGGTGGGTGCAGAAAGGGATGTGGAAATAGAGGGAGGGGGGAGGTGTCATGGTGCGAGGGGTCAGGTTTCAGGTGTGAAGGGTTAAGGAAGCGGTATGGCGGGGTAAACCGATCAGAAGTGCGATCGGACCGAGGATCAAAAGCCACATGGCAGTTTGGAGGCCGTAGTGATCGGCAGCAAAACCAATCAGGAAAGGGAAGAATTTGGCCAGCGGGGCCGTGACAGAACCGAGCGCCATAATGCTGGCGCTTTGTCCCGGCAGGCTTGAGTATAACCTTCCTTGAAGGACAGGATACCATCCGGTGTTCAACAGGTTGACCAGAATCACGGCAATCAACTTGGAAAGGAAGCCGGGCACGAGAAGAAAAATGGCAAATGCCAACACCTCCAACAGGGCCGTGATGCGCACATATCTGATCGAATCCTTCCGGCGATCAATAAAAGGGATGAACAGGAAATCGGTGACAAGTCCCATCGCCAGCCATATCGTGACCGCAAGCCCTGCCTGCGCTTCGGTGGCCTGTCCCACATCCACGAAGTAAAGGGCCAGATAACTGAAGAGAACATCCATCATCAGATCTGCAAACTCAAGCAGGAGAAGCCAGCGCAGGACTTCCCCGCGCTTGAGGGCAAGGAAAGCTGCGCGAAACCCGTTAAAGACACCGCGGAAAGAGGGAAGGGGCGGAGCAGAAATCTTGTCCGGAGGCAAATATCTTATTGCCGCGAACAGACACAGGGCGGAGAAAGAGGCGAGCGCGGCGTATGCCCCGCGCCATCCCAACCCAATGTATACAAACAATCCAAGAAGCAGTGGACCGGTCAGGACTCCCAGCGAGCCGGTAAAGCTCCAGCGCGCCATGTTTTGTTCGTGCCGCGCTGGAGCAGCATCCATCAGGCTGGCTTGTGAAAGGCTGACAAACGCGCCTGACGAGGGAAAGAACAGAATAAAGGAGAGGAGAAGCAGGAGGAATGAAGCACTCGCACTTGTCATGAACAAGGAGACTGTAAAAAGAATCCCGCCGGTAATAATTAACAAGCGGCGTTTCCACACATCACCGAGAATACCGATGAACGGTTCGACAAATGCTGCAATCATCCCTGGCAGGCTAAGCAGGAGACCGATTTGAGTGTAGGTAAGTGTAAGATCATTGCGCATGAATGGCAGCGCGACCTCACCCACGCCAAAGACAAGTTCATCCAGAAATTCGATGATGAGATAAATGATATGCACGAAAAATTTTCAATTCTGTTAAGAGAACGGCGGTTATGGCTGTAACGCAGGGAAGGTTATAAAACTCATGCCAGACATATGATAAATAAAGACTTATAAAAAGATTGACAATTCAGTCATACATAGTATAAATGTCTGACAACAGAGTCTGTCCGAGGGCGGTTTCACACGTTACGCAGGGAACACATCTTGCGGATCGTGTTGAAATTGAAAAGATCCATGCCCCCGGATGGGTTCTTTCTATTTTACCGCCTGACTCAACGGTCACTTGCATTTCCACCAGAACGGTTTGTTCAAATGCAAAAAAGATCGGTGAATCGGGCGGCATCATCTAACCCTGGAGGTGTGAGTGAACGCGACTTTGAAACTTGGAGAGCACTTTATATTCGATCTCTCCAACTGCAACCATGAGATCCTCATGGATGGCGAGCGGGCATACTCGCTGTTTGCGCAGGCCGTACGTGAAAGTGGCCTGACGGTTGTAGATGAGGGCTTTTACAAGTTCAGCCCCCATGGCTTTACCTGTTTTTTGCTTCTCGCAGAGTCGCATGCAAGTTTGCATGCCTGGCCCGAATACGATTATTGCGCCATCGACCTGTTTACCTGCGCGATCGGCAAGGATATGATTCCGCTGATCCAGCATATACGGGAAGCGCTCGGGGCGGATAATTTTTCGCTTCGCAAGATCGATCGTGAAGCTGAAGTGGAAAAGATTCCATTTCCCCTATAAGAATGAAGTCACAGGATTGCTACGCGTATGAGTATCTGGTTCACCGAGGAATTGCATCCCTACTACCGCAAGGGACTGCGCATCAAGCGCGTCCTGGCAGATGAACAAACCCAATACCAGCATCTGCAGTTCGTCGAAACCGAGTTTTTCGGCAATGCAATGATCCTGGACGGGATCGTCCAGCTTACCGAGCGGGACAACATGGGGTATCACGAAATGATCGTGCATATACCGATGCTGGCCGTCGGGGAGCCAAAACGTGTCCTGATCGTTGGAGGAGGAGACGGCGGCTCATTGCAACAGGTACTTCGATATCCTTCCGTACAGGAAGCAGTTGTCTGCGAGCTGGACCAGCGAGTGGTGGATCTCTCGCGCCAGCATTTCTCTGCATGCTTCGGGGACCCGTGGGCGGACCCGCGTACCAGGCTGCTCGTTCGCGACGCCTTTGGCTACCTCGAGGAAAATCCCGGTCAGTTCGATGTGATTATCTCTGATACGACCGATCCAATTGGCATGGCCGAGCGCCTGTTCTCGGATGAGTTCTATAAGCTAATGGTGCGCGCCCTTGTCCCGGGCGGAGCGGCAGCGACCCAATGTGAACAGCCGTTTTTTGATACTGCTTTGATCGTGAAAATTTTCGAAGCAGCCGGGAAGCTGACAAAGAATCCCGCCTATTACTACGCAAACATCCCCACCTATCCGGGCGGTGGCATCGGCTTCATGTACGTCTCGGATACGCCCTGGGAAAATGGATTGAACACTCCCTATCCGCCTGGGAGGAACAATTACATCAACCCGGATATTCACAGGGCAGCCTTTGCCCTGCCTGAGTTCTTTAGAAGAGAGTTATATAAATGATCAAATCAAAAGAAGAAACCAAGGAAAGAATGGAAAGCGAAGCCGGATACTGGGGTGTTTCGTCCTGCATCAATCTGTATGATTGCGATCTGGCGCTGATGCAGAATGCCGATGCGATCCGTGAGTTCGCCGTATTGCTGTGCGACCGCATTAAGATGCGCCGTTACGGCGAAACCCAGGTTGTGTTCTTCGGCGATGAGCCACGCGTCCAGGGATTTAGCATGACGCAGCTGATCGAGACCTCGCTGATCTCCGCCCATTTTGCGGATGCCAGCCGGGCCATCTATCTGGATGTGTTCAGCTGTGCGCCGTATGACCCTGGGGAGACGGCCAGGTTTGCGGCAGAGTATTTCAAAGCTGCTGACTATCACTATGAGGTTGTGTACCGAAAATAACTGGGACGCCAAAACCTGTATCGTAATGAAGGAATGGGTCACGCTTGGAGCGTGACCCATTTGTTATTGGATCTATTTCTTTCGAAAACGCCCGATCAGGGCAGGCGGGATCTCGCTAAACTTTCCTCCCCACCCGAGAGGACTGGTCTGCGGCGCATCGGGCGGAAAAGAGCGTTCTTCGAATGCGTCCAGCACAAATCCGTTTTGAAAGCCGAGCTGGAAATAGTATTGTAGAGGCCGCTCAAAATACATTTGCGGCTGAGGCTGGTTTCGGAGAGCCAGCCCCTTGGCGTGATAGGGTGTCATGTAGCGCGATATTTTTACGGAATAAACCGTCTTGATCTCACCATCATCGGATTCTTCCAGCGTATGCACGGACGAGGAATTACTGAAGCAGGGATGCATAATCGAAAAGACAAATAAGCCACCGGGCTTAATCAGCCGGGGAAGCATCCCAAACAGGACCTCGATATTTGCCATATCGAAAAGAGCCATGTTGGAAAGGGCGGCGTCAAAACTGCTTTCACCCAGCGACAGAAGCTGCATTTCATCCGTTGCGTCGATAATTCGATAGTCGATTAACGAATTGGGATTGGCACGTGCCCTGGCTTTTCCAAGCAAGTTTTCGGAAAAGTCGAAGGCAGTGACATGTGCGCCGAGCGCGGCCAGGCGGCGGGAGGTCAGGCCGTTGCCGCAGGCAATATCCAGGTAATGGCGGCCAGGCCGGATGTCCAGGAAAGAGGCGAGGGAGGGCCAGCAGAGCAGGTTGAAGAAGTCGTTTCCCTCGTCACCCATGCGGGCGTCCCAGATTTCAGCGTTGGCATCCCAGGCATTCCTGGAAAATTCATTGGGATCTGTTTGGGTATTCATACGCCGGATTATAAACGGAAGCCGGGCCGGCAATCGAAAAGAATACTACAAAACTATAATGATCCTATTATTTATGAGGAGATCTGGAAGGCAAAAAAATCGGATCTCACTGATAAAATATGGGGCAAAATCCAGGGCTGGCGGGTAGAGAGAGTCTCATCGTTACCGATCGCCTTTTCAGAGTCGACCAAAGGTGTTGCGTGGCCAAATTATTTGTATCCTATTCCAGAAAAGATTCAACAGCAGCGCGAAAACTGATCGAGGCCTTCAAATCCATGGGTCTGGATGTCTGGGTGGATTGGGAAGCCATCCCTCCGGCCTCGGACTGGCTCGAACAGATCTTTCGCGGCATCGAGGAAGCCGACGCGTTCATCTTCATGCTCAGTCCCGATTCGGCTGCATCGGAAGTCTGCAAGGTGGAGATCGGCCGCGCGGTGTTGAACAATAAGCGCATCATCCCGATCGTTCTGCGCGATGTGGAGCCGAAAAACACAATAGAAGATATCCGCAAACTCAACTGGACCTTCCTGCGCGAAACGGACAACCAGGAGGAGGGCCTGGCCAAGGTCAAAACCGCCATCGAGCTCGACCTGGACTGGCTGGAGGAACACCGCCGCCTGCAGGTCCGCGCCCTGGAATGGCACCGCAAGAAGGACCCCAGCCTGCTCTTGCGCGGCCGGGACCTGCGAAATGCGCGGCACATGCTTCAAACCTACACAGCCAAGGACCCCATCCCGACCGAGCTGCAGAGAAAATATATTGAATTCAGCCAGCGAACCGAGCGGACTCAAAGAATCATACTGGCCATCACCGGTGTCACGCTGCTGATTCTAC
>JBLMZU010000293.1:0-15688 GCA_050258995.1 Bacteroidota bacterium | reverse complement strand
CAACATGAACTAGCTAGAGAGATAGAACAAGAAGTTGCAGAAGTAATGGAGAACCATGCTGATGAAACGGCAGAATTACTTGCAACATATGGAGATGATGCACTTGAGTTAATTAGTAAGTACAAAGATAATGCTTTTGAGTTTGCTAGGCGCGCAGAGAAACAGGGGATCAACCCTCTTGAAATTCTAAGTAACCCTCCATTAGAGGGTCAGTCTCTGGAGGGTTGGTTATTAAAGATAACAGATCCAAAATAATCCGGTAAACAAGAAAAGCTTCCTTAAGTTATCAGAATCAGAGATTAAAAATGTACTAAATCAGAGTATTAAAAATCCTGAAAGCGAGGAATTTGTTCTTGGATATTTTGATCCAAACAAAACAAACGGATATATTGAACTAGCAGACAAAAGAAATGCAACTAAACTGGAAGTGCCTAAAGAACTATACAATCAAATCGGTTTTCAAAGCGGAACAGGAGATTTTTGGCAGGTTAATCGGGGTGCATTACAGTCCGGCATAGATCAAAGAAAAACTTTTGTTCTTAGTACAGATATGCAGACAATCTTAGCTAATCCGGAGAAATACACTTATGCAGAAATAAAAATGATTTTACAGCCTGGCAACAACTATATGCATGTTTTTAAGGATGGTTATGATATGCTTGTTCCCGTAGAAAAACTTGTTCCATAAGAGAGATTTTATGCAGAATATATTTATAAAAATGGTTCAACAGTATTTTGAATTTTTGTTGAAAGACTTTGAATTTACCTTGATATCTGCTATAGACTCGCCTAGAGGAGAAAATTGGGAGGGCAATGTCCAATATGTGTCAAAAACCACATACATTGAGATAAGCTCTACTAGAGGAGAAAATCCTTCTCTTTGGATAGGCCGTACAAAAGATAAAGAGAAACATCTACTGCCAATGCAAATCATTTATGAGTATATGAATTTAAGTGATAATGAAAAGAAGATCGTTCTTTCTGTTTCTGAAGGAAAGCAGGCCTCTAGCATCCTTTCAAAAAAACAGTTGCTTTATCAAGTTCCGACCTTAGATAGCATAGAAGAAAGAAAAAAACTTCAAATTGAAATTTATGCAAGATCTCTCCGTCAATCTGGTTTGTCATTCTTAGTGGGTGATTTCTCACAATGGTTAGAAATTTGGGAATACCACTTTACGAAACTCACCGTTGAAAACACACGTGCTGGACGGTCAGAATTTGTCCCCATAGTAGTTAATGACGAGAATGGAAAACTTAAAATTATTGGGAAACAATATCTATTTGAGAAAACTATAACTTATATTGCAGAGCTAAAAAAAGAACAGGGTGATTTGCTTGATACCTAAATCTCACCGTATGCCAAAACTTTCGGGTTTTACGGGAATCAATTTCAATATCCAACAATAATTGCAAGATAACACTTCGGCGGGCTGGCACCTGCCCTACATTTCCTCCAAGGAGCTGATATGCCAGTCCTGCCTTTTAAATATTCACTTTTCATCGTACTCTCTGTTTTGATAATTTTCACCCTGCTCATCACCAGCCAGGTTTCTACAGCGGGGATAGCGCTTAGCTGGATCTTTCTCCTTTTTTGCCTGGTAGCAACCAGCTACTCCATTGTCAAGAAACATAAGAAGCTCTACCAGCTGGTAAAGATCCCTCTTTCCATTTCAATACGGAATATTTGCCTTGAGATCGCTGCCATTCTGCTTGCCATGGCCCTGGCCGGCGTGATCGGGCGATATCTTTCGGAGTTGGCTTCCGTTGCAATAAACAACACTTTGGATGAATTTATTACTGAAATTGGCATTGGATTGCTGGCCGGCTGGGCAATCGGTTTAGTCATAAAAAACGCATCCGGCCGCTTGATGAAATCTCTATCTGACAGATAATCTGCCAGGTTTTGTAAACCCAAATCACAAAGGAAAACTTAAAACATGCAATCGAACACTGCTGCCTTCAACGTACACAAGATTGTGCCGCTGCCCGGGGCCCTGCTGGTCGTATTGGCCGGCGGGGTGGCCGTGGGCCTGCTGGCGGCCGGAGTGGGGTCGCTGCTCTACCTGGCGCTGGTCTTCCCGGCCGCCATGGGCTTCGCCGGCGGGCTGATCGCCTTCCGGGCTGCCCGGGTGGCGAACGCCCGGCGGACCGCGGAACTGCTGGCCCTGGCTGCGCTGACCGCCCTGGTCCTGTATGGGAGCTTCCATTACGGCCGCTACCTGGTCCTGCAGCTACAGAGCGCCTTCCTGATCTCGGCCCGGGTGCCGGATGCCGGCCTGTCTGAAAAGATGCTGCTGGGACGGATCCTGCTCGACCGGGTCCTCCAGGAAGAGACGGGCCAGGCCGGCTTCGTGGGCTACATGCGCTACAAGGCCCAGGGCGGGATCAGCCTCGGCCGCTTCTACAGCGAGAACCGCCTGGCGCTGCGCGGCGCGCTGGCCTGGCTCTACTGGGCTCTGGAGTTCGGCCTTGTCCTGTGGATCACCTGGACCATGGCCCGGGGTGAGACGCCCGTGCCGGGCTGTGAGGGTTGCGGCCGCCGCTTTGGGCCCGAGAAGCACCTGGGCGGCACCTCGCCCGCCAACCAGGCCGTGCTGCTCGAGCTGCTGGGGCGAGGTGACCTAGCCGGGCTGGGAGGCCTGCTGCAGCAGGAGGCCGGCCTGCCCAGCCTGGAGCTCTACCTGCAGCGCTGTGAAGCCTGCGGTGGAAGCGGCCCCAGCCTTCTCACCGTCCGCCGGGCCGAGATGGGCACCCGGGGCATGCTGGCGCTCTCGGACGTCTCCCAGGCCAGGGTGGCGCCGGGCGAGGATGCACGGTTCCTCAGCCAGCTGCGCTACCAGGTCGATTAAGGCAGGGAGCGCCGTTATGGAAAACGATCTCTTCCTGGTCCCCTTTTTTATTTTTGCAGCCTTTGCCCTTGCCCGCCTCGTGCTGCAGGTGCAGGCCTCCCGCAAACGGAAAAAAGCCCCGGCTGCCGCGGGCACGGCGTCAGGCCGGTGCTTGGCCGGCAGGCTGGGCGAATGGACCAGCATCGGCGGGTACGATGTCTTCGTCCACCGGGTCACCGAACAGGTGCGGACGGTAAACGCCAGCCCGGAACGCTTCGTGTACGTCGACGTGGAATATCGGAACGAGTCCGGGCAGGAGAATTTGAGCTGCCGGCGCAACCAGTGGAGGCTGTACGATGCGGACGGCCACTGCTACAAGGTCCGGTCCGAGGGGTCGCTGCCGGGCCTGTACCGGGACAAGCCCTTTTTCGGCAGCGACTGCTTTATCAATCCGGGCAGGAAGGTGCGCGGCTGGCTGGCCTTCCCGGTCCCGGCCGAGGCCCGCATCACGCACCTGCAGTTCATCACGGAGTTCCTGCACACCCAGACGATCGATATCCCGATCGAGAACGCCATCGAGGCAGAGGCCCGGGAGGCCGGGAACCTGGCGACAGCCGGCCGGCTGGAGGCGATCTATCCCATCCTGAACCGGGCCGCCGGTGACTTCCTGCGGCTGCTCTCGACGACCGATTTCAAGGGGGACCTGGTCCTGGCGGCGGAGATGGCGGGCCTGAAGCTGCTGCGCAACAGCGGCGTGGACCTGGCCCGGCATACCCCGGGGCACATCCTGCTGGGCGCCCTACCGGATGAGACCTACCGGCAGATGGAGCGCTTCCTGTATTCCTGGAGCCTGAGCAACGGCCTGGCCGTGGACGGCCTGCGCGACGTCAAACTCCCCAGGGAGGACATGGACTACCTGCCCCAGGTCAGCGGGCTGGAGCCGGGCTTCGATGCCATCTGCCGGAAGCATAGACTGCAGCCGGAGGACGCCCCCTACGCCGCGGCCCTGGCTGCCCTGAAGCTGGCCGCCGCCGGGAGCGAGCTGAAGCTGATGGAGGCCAGAACGGCCCGTTACATGGTCTATTTCCACATCCTGTCGGCCAGCAAGATGGTGCCGGAACGGGCGGCCGCCGAGGCGGGATAGAGTGTAGGCCATATTCCGGGGAGGATCCAGCCACGAGCCGGAGCTGAAGGATGAACGATCCAAACCTAAGGCCCTGCACGCCAGGGGAAGGGGTGCAGGGCTTCTCATCGTTATTTTAAAGTAATCGTCACCTTCTGTCCCCCTGCATGGATTCCTGTTGCCAGCACAGGCGACCCGGGGGACTGCGAAGCGTACGCCGGAGCAGGTCTGGTGGGTATTTGGCAGCGTGTTCAACCGGCGAGCTTCCTGCAATCGTTTAAGGGTTGAGCCCTACGAGACCTGTTCATGCCAATGAATTTCAAAGTCTCGCACGGCTCGATGTTTTATCGCTTGAGCGGCACGATGTGACATCTCCTGCTTCTGAATGGGCCATACTCTGCAGAGCATGTCACAAAGGTACTGCTGCTTGATTTTCTATTCGCCGTAGGCATCCCCGGACGGTTTTTCCGGGAGCCTGACCTATGAGGAAAAGGCTGATCGCCTCCGCCTTGTCCGGCGTACTACTGTGGTTTTACCTGCGATGACAAGGCGGTCCATTCCTCCTGTTTGGTGGCTCCGGTCCGGGCAGGGATGGAACGTGGTCATATAACCTCCGTTCCAATACCTGGCAGAAAATGGCGCCCGCTCAAAACCCGGGACAAATCCCGCGTCACACACTGATCCATGCCCCGGACACGGATCAAGCTGTTCTTGTTGGCGGGCAGATTGACGGATTGTAATTTTTCCATTTGGGACTATATGCTAGAATGAATGTGTAGATCTGAGCCAAACATGACCCATTTGAAGGAGGTTACCATGCCCGATCGAAATGAATTCGGCACATTTGCCATAGGGATGCTGGTCGGAGGCCTGACCGCATCGGTTGTTGCGCTACTTTTCGCCCCCCAGTCCGGCGAAGAGACCAGAACGATGATCAAGGATAAATCCATCGAGCTGCGTGACCAGGCGCAGAAGTCCACTGAAGAGGCAATTGCCCGCGTGGAAGCCCTTGCCAACGAGGCGCTCGCCCGGGTGGAGGAGGTTGCCCGCCAGTTACAAAAACAAAAACAAGGCACGGATGTCAGCATGCCCAGCATGGCAGCTGAGACGCCGGAAGGCAAGCCCACCGCTGTCTAGGTCGGTACCACCGGAAAAACATGCCTACCCCCAAACCTAAGGAACGAACCACAGAGACACGGAGACACTGAGAAAAACAACGAAACGTTCCGTGCCTCAGCTGCACGGGCGGCTCGGTGCCGGGGCGGGTCGTGTCTGCAGGGTGAGCAGTCTTTGGGGATGAACCTGTAACGGCGAAAAAGAGGAGCCGGCCCGGACATGGGGCCGGCTCTTTCATGGAACTTCACCATGGGGGGAGGGGCAGTTTCAACCTGGGTTACAAATAAAGTATTCATCCTGAAATTGTGTTGTCCTGCCCCTATTCGTGATCGCCGGATGGGGACACTGCAAAGGGTAGCCGGAGCGCAGCCCTCCTTCACATGGAAAAACAGGGCGGGCTTTCTGTTGGAGCTGAACCGGAAAGAACAGCGAAAGACCCACGCCGGGCCAGCTGTAATTTTATTGACAGGCCGGTTGATCGCTCAACCATTGCAAGGCCTCCTCTGGAGGGGGTCCCGCCTGGTTGTTATCGCCTTCTGTGAGCACATCCGGAAGAATGACATCTCCATAAACTTTTCCGGTGCGATCCGCCATCACGGCGGTGGCCAGGAACAGGATCGCCTGATCGCTGAGCTTAAAATCTTCATTGGCGGTTGTATAGCCGCCGCTGCTGCTTCCAAAACTGCGGGTGTTCCTTCTGCCAATAAATGAAATCACGATCGCTTCTCCCGAGCTTGCCGTCCTGTTTCCGAACAAGACCGCGACCGGAGCATCAGGATTTGCGAGATGATAAGGCTTTCCAATCACTTCACTCCCCACCTCCGTCCCAAACATGGCTTTGCCATCCAAATAAGCCCGGTCGGTCTGGTTGCCATCTGCATCGATCACCGATCCTGCCTTGCCCTCCCCCAGAATTGGCCCAATTCCAAGCAGCATGGGCCACACATTTCCGCCCGTGTTTCCCCGCAAATCTACAATCCATCCACAGGGAGTCTGGCGGTCTATTTCTGCAATATGCTTTTGCATATCTGTACCGTACTGGTTGATCAGATCCTGGTTAAGACCCGAGTAGGCAGGGACGGCTACATATCCGAATTTGTTCGCGACAAGCTTGATCTCGGGCGGCAGCGGTGTTGGAATTGTGCCGCTCTCCATCGCGGAGGCCTGGTGAGGATCGATGAAATGACTATGATGGTCTTTCAAACGGTGGAGCGCCAGCCTGATGGAAGGATAGGTGTCCGCAGGCGTCCGGGCATAGGTTGCCTTTTTTAGGATATCGGCGCGGAAGGCCGGCCAGTTTATCTTATCTTTGTTGAGGGAATATTTCTGCATGATGTCCAGGGCATCATTAAGATACCTGGCAGCCTGCGGAGAGATCCCGGGGGTTGGTGTCAAACCGATTTTGGAGGTTGGGGGAACAGTGACCGTCGGACGGACAGGAGCACCGGGTATTGCCGTACAGGCTGCCAGGAACAATAAAATCAACAGGATCATCCATGCAGCTTTCATCGTTTGCCTCTTTCTACCGCCCATCTCATCATTACCTGTATTTTCGAATCGGATCTGCGGGTCGAATTTCAAATAAGAAGTAAAGTAAATGATGCGGCACGATGTAAAGTTTGCCGCCCACTTTTTGCCACCATGGATATGGACTCCCCGGCACCTTTAAAGAATCGTAGAGGATCCCATCCGCTTTGGAATATCAGCCTGCCTTGAACGAAAACCCGGTTCGTTGGGAGTTCGCCCGTGGCTCGAGTATAGCACGCTGCCCGGGTTAACTTGTCTACTTGTTCTGCTCCATGGCCGGTGGTATGATACTTTAAAATCAACCTATAGAGTGCCGCCCAAACCAGCAGGCTTTCCGTTTACATTTCAAACGAAAGAGCCGTGTAAAAAGCCTGCTCATTTTAGACAGGCGGCAAAAAGGCAAAGATGGAACCAAATTATCTTGAAATGGCCGAATTCGCCGATAATCCAGAACCGCGCTGCCCGGTCGTGCTGGTGATGGATACTTCAGGCTCGATGAAGGGCAAGCCGATCCAGGAATTGAACGAAGGGCTGCGCGCCTTTGCCACCGCGCTCAAAGCAGACCGCCTGGCTTCGCTGCGGGTGGAGGTGGCAGTGGTGGCCTTTGGCGGCAAGGTCCGCGCCATCGATGTGCGTGGCGAGCCGCCCTCCGGGGGGAAGGAAGTGGCGGTGTTCAACCCGTTCGGGCTGGCGGTGCGCAAGCCGACCCACGAAGTCCCCTTCAATGCCCAGCAGGCGTTCGTCACGGTCGACAAGCTGGAGCCGCCGGTGCTGGATGCCGATGGCGGCACCCCGATGGGCGAGGCGGTGCAGCGCTCCCTGGGCCTGCTGCGCGAGCGCAAGGAGATCTATAAACAGAACGGGCTCGATTACTTCCGTCCCTGGATGTTCGTCATCAGCGACGGCAAGCCCACCGATAAGGGCTGGGAGGCGGCCGCGGACCAGATCAAGCAGGAGGAGCTGCGCCGGGGCGTCATTTTCTATGGCGTCGCCGTGGAGAACGCGGACATGCGTGTCCTCTCCCGCTTCTCGGATGTGCGCCAGCCCCTCAAGCTGCGCGGCCTGGCATTTGACGAGCTGTTCATGTGGCTGTCCAAGAGCCTGTCGGCCATTGCCCATTCCCGTCCCGGCGAGCAGACGCCTCTGCCGCCCGTGGGATGGGGATCCGTGGATACCTCCACCTAGCCCGGATGGCGATGGACTCCGACTGGCAGGTGATCGGCGCGGCCGTCCAGGGCCTGTCCCACCAGAAGCAGGGCCTGCCCTGCCAGGATGCACTGAAATATCACTGCCTTCCGGGCGGCATCCTGCTGGTGGTGCTGGCCGATGGCGCCGGCTCGGCGGTCCACGCCGAGCTGGGTGCCCAGGCGGCCGTCCGGGCGGCGCTCGAGTGGCTCACCCTGCGCCTCGAAAACGAGCGGCCATCCGAGTGCTGCGAGTGGGCGGAGCTGATCTGGGAGACCTTCCAGAACGCCCGCACGGCCGTGGAGCGGCTGGCCCAGGTGGAGTATGACGAGCCGAGCCGCTCGTTTGCAACCACGCTGACCTGCCTGGTCGCCACCCCGGAACAGCTGGTCGTTGGACAATTGGGCGACGGTGCCGTGGTGGCCGCTGGCGAAGATGGCAGCCTGCGTGCGGTGACGACCCTGCAGCGCGGTGAGTACGCCAATGAGACCAATTTCCTGACCCAGGATGACGCCCTGGATCTGATTGCCATCCAGGTGATCGATGAACAGGTCCGGGAGCTGGCGGTGATGAGCGATGGCCTCACCCGCCTGGCGCTCAAGCGGCCGGGCAACGAGCCTCACCCTCCGTTTTTCAAGCCGCTATTTGCCTTCGTCGGATCATCCGCCTCTGCGAACGATCCTGCCCGGGCCAATGGGGCCCTGATGGAATTCCTGTCTTCTCCAAGAGTGTGCGAGCGGACCGACGACGATAAGACGCTGGTCCTGGCGCGACGATCCGATTGACCATGAGAAAGATCTTCGACCGGCAGGGGAAACCCATCGACCTTGGACCTGTGGTGGGCCGCGGAGGGGAAGCGGTCGTCTACAGTCTGGCTGGCGACCTGGCCTGGATCGCCAAGATCTATGAGCCTGCCCCGCGCCCCAATTACCCGGCCAAGCTGGCCTGGATGTTGAACAACCCCCCGGTGGACCCCACCGCGGCCCTGGGTCACCCTTCGCTTGCCTGGCCCGCCGCGCTGTTATACGACCAGGAACATCGCCTGGCCGGCTACAGGATGCCCTATATCAAGGGAGCCGCGTCGATCCTGGTCGTTTTCAATCCCCGCCGCAGAAGTGAGACGCTGCCGCAATTCGACCGCCGCTATCTGCACCGCACCGCCTGCAACCTGGCGACCGCGATCGGAGCGCTGCACCAAAGCAGCTACGTGGTCGGCGATCTGAACGAGAGCAACATTCTGGTAAAGCCCTCGGCGCTGGTCTCGCTGATCGACGCCGACTCATTTCAGGTGCAGGAACCGGACGGCGACCGGATGATCACCCATGCCTGCCCGGTGGCAAAGCCGGAATATACGCCTCCCGAGCTGCAGGGCAAGCCGTTGTCCAGCATCGTCAGAACGCCCGAGCAGGATGCCTTTGGCCTGGGCGTCCTGATCTTCCAGCTGCTGATGGAAGGCAACCACCCCTTCCGGGCCCAGTGGCTGGGGAAGGGGGACCCCCCGCCGCTGGAAGAACGGATCGCCGCCGGCGCCTTCCCCTACACGACTGCCCCGGGCCTGCCCGTATGCCCGCCGAAAAATGCCCCCGAGCTCGACCTGCTTCATCCCGCCCTCACCGAGCTCTTCCGGCGCTGCTTCATCGATGGTCACAGCGATCCGGCCCAGCGTCCCAGCGCGTTCGCCTGGGTCAAGGCGGTCGCCGAAGCGGAGAAGAGCCTTATCAAGTGTCCTCACGGGCATGTGTATTCGAACCACCTGCCGGCCTGCCCCGGCTGCCAAGCCGGGCGCGTGAGCTCGCGCGGCCCGGCCCCATCCACCACTGCTTCCCACCCGGCCGGTCCCCAGGCACAGCCTGGGCGGAAAACGGCGGCCGGAAAAAGCCAGGGGACGCCAGCCAATGCCTCCCGGTCCGCACCGCCCCCGGCCTCTGCCTCTTCTGCCTCGCAAAACGCGGGCAGCGCCACCGCATCCAATAGCGCGCCTCCGCCCAATGCCAGCACCAGGCAGACAGCCTCCCGCCCATCGTCGGCAAATGCGGGTCGTGGGACCCCCGGGCAGGGAGGAGCGACCTCCAGCGGAAATCCTGCCGGGCAGAGGGCGTCGAGCCATCCGGGGGCCGGCCCCTCGGTTGCCAGGGGATTCAGACAGACACAGCACGCGTGGAAAACATTCAAGTACTGGCAGTCCCAATCGCAGCAATCCAGCACCCAATATGGCAACCAGGCGGGGAAGCTAAGGGCTGCCTGGAGCGCCTGGAAGTACTGGCAGGCGGGGCCGGTGCAGGCATCCACTCCCAACCCGCCGCCCTCCAGCGGGGCTGCAAAAGGCCAGACCTCGCCGCCCAATCCTGGCGCGGCACAAAATACCCGGACCACGACAAATACGGCGGGAGCAGGCAGCACCCACCAGGCCCGGCCGTCGAGTGCAAATACTTCACGGGCGCACCAAACCAGCTCCCCGCCTTTTTATACCGGTCCCGGCCAAAGCCGGAACACATCCTTCGGCCCGGGTACGGTTGCCGGCATGCCCGGGACCACTCTTTTGAGCTGGGCGGGACCGCGCATCTCCAAAAGCCTGGTGATCGGCGGTGGGCTGGGCGCTTTGGCAGGTGCGATCTCCGGGGCCTTGATTGGCGTAGCCGGCTGGCTCACCGCCGGGAATATGATGTCATGGGTCCTGTTATGGGCGGTAGGCGGCGCTTCGGCCGGGCTGTTGCGCGGCTGGCTGCCTGGCTATCGTGTCAGCCTTTTGGTCGATCGATCTGTCGGCTGGCAGCGTGTCCTGCCGGTGGTGGGAGTCTTGATCGGGGCCGGGCTGGGCGGGGTGCTGGGCTTTGCCGTATGCTGGTGGGCCATCCTTCCCGTTTTGATCGGCCTGTATTTTGGGGGACGGACCGGGCTTAAAGCGGGAAACAAACTCTGGGTGTTTGGCGCGCAATACGGTTGGGACCGGATCTGGGCCTGGGTCTGCGCCCTGGGGGCCGGATTGGTTGGGGCGCGGCTCGCCTTGTGGCTGGGCGCCGGCAGCCTTTCGTCGCAGCTGGCCGGCTCGTTCTCGACCTGGATCAGCGGTCAATCGGCCAGCCTGGTATTGATCGCGCTGGCCTTCGGAGCCCTGGGCGGGGCGCTGGGGGGGATTGTCGCAGGCACGCTGACCGATCTCTTTGCCCGTATGTTCAACCTGGTGGATTAGATTCCACAGCCCCTCACATCGAGCGGCGGGAGGGCTGCATCCAGGCCGAGGGGAAACGAATCCTGGCAAAAGCCTTTGACCTGCCGGGGAGCTGTACGGAGCTCGACCGGCAACTGTCTCCACCACAAACCACAGGTAGTTGGAGACATGGAACCGTTATCCGTCCCTAACCTGGATGGCCCGGCATAAGTTCAAGGGAATGAGCATCATCACGGCCGCCGCTGCCGCCCTGACGATCCTGATGGGTTTCGCGAACTATTATGTTGGAGAGCGACTCGAGGCTTCGATCGAATTGATGTTTCCAAAATGGCTGCGGATGTAAAAGGGGAGAGGCTGTCCATTTGCTTTTTGGGCAGCCTCCTTTTTGAAAAGACCTCCATCGTTACTAAAGTCTGTGAATGATGATCGATTACCCGGTAAAAGTGATCGGATCAGTGGCTTTTTAGAGATCTATCAAGTCCGTACAATCAAGATGGCCGAAATAAGCGAAGACCAAAGATCTGATTGTGCGAAGTACAGTTGATATTCTCATTGGGCGGTGCCCGTTATAAGCCTCGTCACGGAGCACAGGTCATAGTCGGCACCCAGTAGCCCAGGGTAGAGAGGGCTGGGAGGGTATCCTGATGGGTACAGGCCAATGCGCCGTTCGTGTCGTAAAGCTTGACCGTCACTGTTGCACTGCTGTTCTCCGTGTTCTGGATATAAAAGGCAGAATCATACGAGCCGCCAAAGGCATCCTTGAACAGCATCGGTAGGAAGGAGTTCAGGCTGCCATTGGCGAACCCGTTGTAGGTCGTAACCTGGGCTCCGATGTGCGGACGTCCCACTCCCACAATCAGCCGGTCGGAGGTCACGATCACGCCACCCACCCAGCTGGCAGGCAGCGAGCCGGTTGTACAAGTTTCTGATGGCAGCCAGTAACCTTTGGATGCCAACGGCAAAATCGTATCGGTCTTCGTGCAGTCCAGGTTGCCTGTGCTGCTATAGTACTTGATTGTGATGTTGGCGGTGTTGGCTGTGTCTGTGTTCTGCAGATAGAAGGCTGCGTTGTATGATCCGTCGAATGCGCCCTTGAACAGCATGGGGATGTATGAGCTCGATCCACCGGCCGTGAAGCCATCATACGTGGTCACTTGCGTTCCAATATGCGGACGTCCCACGCCGACGATGGGTTGACTTGAGCTCACGATCACCCCGCCTATCCAGCCGGGCGGAATGGAGCCGGTGTCACAAGTGGCGGTGGGTACCCAGTAGCCCTTCGAGGCGAGCGGGTTAATGGTGTCTCCCTTCGTGCACTTCAAAACGCCTTCGCTGTCATAGTACTTGATTGTAATGGTGGCCGGGTTGCTGGCATTCACATTCTGGATGTAGAACGCCGAGTTGTACGAGCCACCAAAGGCACCCTTGAACAGCATTGGGATATAGGAGGTCAGGCTGCCGCCACCGAACCCGTTGTAGGTCATCACCTCGGCGCCCACATGTGGTCGACCGACCGCCACAATGGGCTGGTCGGAGGTCACCACTGCTCCACCCACCCAGCCATTGGGCAGCGAGCCGGTTGTACAAGTCTCTGTCGGCACCCAGTAGCCCTTTGAAGACAACGGAGCGATGATATCGTTCCTGGTGCAGTCCAGCCCACCGTTGCTGTTGTAGTACTTGATCGTGATGTTTGCGGTGTTGGAAGCATGCACGTTCTGCACATACAGTGCCGAGTCGTAGGTGCCGTAGGCCTTCTTGAACAGCATCGGGACATACGAGGTCAGGCTGCCGGTGGCAAAGCCGTCATAGGAAGCAACTTCGGCGCCAATATGCGGACGCGCAACCGTCACGATGTTTTTGTCTGAAGTGACCGAGACGCCACCCACCCAGCCGGCAGTGTAATTTTGGCTGGTTTGATCGGCCGTCACATTGTTGTATGTTTTACTGGCAGGGGAAAAGGTGAAGCCGGTACGCGATGGAGTCACCGTACCCGACCAGCCATAGGAAACAGTAAATGAATAATTTCCATTTGCATCCGCCGCGGCAGTCTTTGGCGTGCCATCCGTGTAACTCAGGGTCACCCATCCTGTCCCAGTATTGCCGGAGATACTCACGGGCATAAGATTATGAACCCATCCCTGAGCCGGTGTGACCGTATGACAGACAGAACAATTCTCAAGCGGGCCATTCTGTCCCTGGAGCTGGGTAAACTTTATTGCATCATTCGCCTCCCGGCTCGGCGCGATGGCGTGCGTGCTATCGTGACACGCCTCGCAGTATAAGCCGCCGTGGCCCGTTGAAAAGCGATACAGGGCTTGGTTCTGATGGTATTCACCCGAATTGTGGCAGGAATCGCAACGTGGCTCATTGAGCCATGGATTGGAATTATTTGCCACGTTCGCCAAACCACCATGACAACTGACACAGGTCATCCCCTCGTCAGTAGACATCACGTCGCGCAGACAACGGGTCTGGGGTCCGGGGTGACAGTTGTAGCAGCCGGCCAGGGTGCTGGGGACGACCGAAGCATGCTGTGTGTGCATTGCGTTTGAAAGATTCTTAATTCCCGGTTTCCCAGGCATGCCAAGCGCATTCGAGCCATGGCAGCTGGCACACAACACAGGACGGCTTGCCATCAAAGTGGTACCTGTGTTTTCATCATGCAGCTGCAAAATATTGGTTTCCACTTTTCCAGTTGGTACGGACGGTTTTGCAATTCCGGTATCCCCATGGCAATTATCACAGCGCATTTCTGAAGAGGTTGGTGTAACGACCTGGTTGCTGGCCAGCACCGCGCCTGTCGTCGCATCCTTCACCACAACGGTTGCAAGCTGGTAGGGCTGCCGGACCGTTGGAGCGCTGTCGCTAAACTCGGTGATCGGGATTCCCTCGGCGATAAAATGATCGCCGCTCAAATCCATGGTGCCTGAAAGGCCCTTCCCCTTCAGTCCAACGTTTAGCGGCAAATTTACCCCAAAGAGCGCCTGGTCATAATTCCAGAAGTTCGTCTTGCCCGCCGAGTAGGTATTATCGGCATAAGAGTATTCAACTGTTATGCCCGAAGTGACGACTTCCGGAGGATCCCCTGCTTTAAGGACCTGCACCCACAATGTATTGTAGGGCGGCAGTACTGCCATGTCGGCAAAGTCCCGGCTGTAACAGTGCATGCCCAGGTCATTCCATGCAAGGACCTTGTAACTTCCTGCAGCCGCAAGGGATTTTCTTACGACCAGCCCTGAAATACCGGACACGATTACCAATATAATACCGATAAGGAGCAGCCATTTCCTGGATCTCATAGCATCTCCCTTTTCTGCATCGATGTTTGATGCAAAGCGTAATTTATTTGTTACACCCCCTATCCATACTATACTCACCTGCCCGCAAATATACAATAGCCTGTTTCTTCAAGGGTGTGAAAAGGAGTTTTGGAGATTTCCTGTTCAACGGTTTGTAGCGCCATTCCAATGAGTTTTGTAGCGATTTCAGTCTTTTTGACAATTCTCAGTATGGATCCAGCTCATGCCTCTGAAAAAATATCCCAGACCCAAAAATCATTTTAGCAAGTGTTACAAAGTTCTTCTAACGGGGTTTCATTCACGTATTATCTGTTGATTGTTTACGCGCGAGTCAGCTGCAAAAGGAGACGTCCTATCCGGGCGTCTTTATCATCTCGACCAACTCTCGTCGATTGATCTCGGCTACAAGTCTACCGGTCCTGGTTTGCTCATTGCATGCCCACACCTCCATCCAGGCAGCGTACGTTCGGCCTTCCCGGTATGCGGGCGATGTATTCATGGCGCTTTCAGCCATGTGATCTACCAGATGTAGTCGGCACCGCTGTTGAATGGGGCTTCTATTCACCAAGTGGCTGAAGATGCAGGCTAGCCCAAGAGCCCCGTTGGTAAGCCTCCCTGGTTTTCCCAGAGGGAATATACTTGAAACGGTCTTAAGGTATTCAACCAGAAACGTTCCGGTTAAGACTCTACCAGTAGTCTACACCGCTGTCATAACCGGACTACATCCGGTCAGGACAAAGCTGGGTGCTACATCCAGGCATTTATTGAGGGGCAAGGTTCTTTGCGCCGCTCTTTTACAAGGTAGAATGAATTAAACTTTCCTGAAATTACTTTAGAGGAGGAATGATGGCGAAGACAATTGTTACAACCGATAACGCCCCTAAATCAATAGCTTATAGTCAGGGTGTAAAAGCTGGTGGATTCGTTTTCGTGGCTGGTCAAGGACCTTTTGACCCTACAACAGGTGAAGTAGTTGGTACAACTATTCAGGAGCAAACGGCTCAATGTCTGAAGAACATTGATGCGATTCTTCTAGCGGCGGGCAGCTCATTGGATCAGATCGTGAGTGCCACATTCATCCTGGCTGATCCGAACGATTTTGCAGGAATGAACGAAGAGTGGTTGAAATGGTTTCCCAAAGATCCTCCAGCGCGTCAAGGTGCAAAGCTACCCATTCAGTCCAAAGGCATGAAAATTTCCATTGCTGTAATCGCGGAGGCTTAGACTTTCTACGGCTGCATGGTTCTGAAACCAGACTCTTCCATTCGTGTAAGTGGGTAACAGGTTTAGTCGGTGATTGAGGAAAATATAAGAGCGCCTAGCCGTCCGGCTGGCTCCGCCTGATTTGCCAGGCAAATCACGTACGTTGCCGGAGCGCACGTCGTAGATCCCGCACAGCGGGGCTTTGTTGGGCGCAATTGGATTGCACAAGACTCGCTGG
>JBLMZU010000292.1:0-2989 GCA_050258995.1 Bacteroidota bacterium | reverse complement strand
TATATCAAGGCTGATAACAGCGCCAGGACCTCCCCGTTAACCCTTCCAGGAAAGGAGCAAGGAATGGACGAAACATATGTGGACCCTGTTTGTGGCATGGAAGTAACCGAGGAAACTGCCGCCGATTCGGCAGAATTTGACGGTACGGCGTACTATTTTTGCTCGCCGGGCTGTAGGGCCGCGTTCGAGGCCGCTCCGGAAAGGTATATCCGGCCCGAGGCTGGCAGACCATTGTAGGAAAGACCCACCTGAGTGTGACCTGCGGATTGCAGGTCACTTTTTTTTAAACCAGGTTAGTAATCCAGCTTGACGAACCTCCTAATCTTTCATACACTGGACAAGGATCCCCGGAGGGCAGGCCGGGAACCGCTCTCCTGAGAAATGGATAATCGACATGTATCATCGTACCCGCTGGACGCCCGAAAAGATCACGCAACGCCTCGCCTTGATCGCCCCGCTTGTTTACAGCAAAAGAAAATCGCTTTCCTCTTTCCGATATCGCGAGCTGATGGATGCATTGACGCCTCCTCCGATCGGCCCAGATGTGGATGATTCAAAATGGCAGGAGATCGACGCCAATGAATACTGGGGATCCTGGATGCAGGACTTTATCCTGCGCACCCATTTTACCGTTCCGGAAACCTGGGACAGGACCGGGCCGATTGCCCTCTCTCTGCCTCTCGGCGAGACGGGAGATTTCTCTCACCCGGAGGCGGCGGTCTATATCGATGGACAGCCCTACGCCGCCTGTGACCGGCATCACCAGGAGATCCTGCTCGATCCAAGGTTTGCAGATGGACAGGCACACGCCCTGGCCCTACACGGCTGGACAGGTCTCGGCGGGGCAGCCAGCGGGGATATGTTCACAAGGCTCTACATGCGCCAGTGCGCCCTGGTGCAGATCCACCAGCCGACACGCGATCTGGTCACCCTGGCACGCGTGGCACTGGAAACTGCGCAAAACCTGGATGAAAACAATCCGGCCCGTTACGGGATCCTGAATGCCCTGAATGACGCGTTTACCACGCTGGACACGCGCGACCCGCTCGACAGCGATGCATTCTATGCCAGCGTGGAGCCGTCACGCAAGGTATTGGCATGGGGCATTGAATCTGCCGGCGCGCCCATGGACGTGGTCATCCACGCCACGGGCCACGCCCACATCGACTTGGCCTGGCAGTGGACCCTGGGCCAGACCCGCCGCAAAGCCGAGCGCACTTTCTACAACGTGATCCGCCTGATGGAGCAATTCCCCGATTATCACTTTACACAAAGCCAGCCGCAGCTCTATCAATTCATTCGCGAGGATCACCCGGATCTGTTCGAGGCCATCAGGCAGCGCATCGAGGAAAAACGATGGGAGCCGATCGGCGGTATGTGGGTGGAAGCGGACTGCAACCTCAGCGGCGCCGAGTCCCTGGCCCGCCAGTTCCTGCTGGGGCGGACGTTCTTTCGTGAACACTTCGGCAAGGGCGCAGAGAGTCCGGTCCTGTGGCTGCCAGATGTTTTCGGCTATGCCTGGGCGCTGCCACAACTGGTCCGCCAGGCAGGCATTAAATATTTTATGACAATCAAGATCGGCTGGAGCCAGTACAACCGCCTGCCCTACGATACCTTCCTGTGGCAGGGCATCGACGGCACCCAGGTGCTCACCCACTTCAGCACGGTCAAGGAGTTCGGCAGCCCCTACGCCAGTACGTACAACTCGATGGCAAATCCCAGGGAAAGCCTCGGCACCTGGCAGGGATTCCAGCAGAAGGAGCTGCACCAGGATCTGCTCATGGCGTATGGCTATGGGGACGGCGGCGGCGGTCCCACCCGCGAAATGCTTGAGAATATCGAGGTGATGAAGCACTTCCCCGGCCTCCCCCAGGTCAGGCAATCCAGTGTCAAGAGCTTTTTCGAGACTCTGGAGCCGCTCAAGGAATCAAAGATGATGCCAGTCTGGAACGGCGAGCTCTATCTCGAATATCACCGCGGTACATACACCACGCAGGCCCGCAATAAGCGCGCCAACCGCAAAGCGGAATTCCTCCTTCACGATGCCGAATTCCTGTGCACCTACGCATCCCTCCTCGCCGATTCCCAATACCCAATCACTGATTTCCAGTCCGCCTGGCGCACCGTCTGTCTCAACCAGTTCCACGACATCATCCCCGGCTCGAGCATCGGGCCCGTCTATGAGGAGTCGCAGCAGCAATATGCCCAGTTAATGCAGGATGTATCTCGGCTCCGGGATGAGGCCCTGCAGGCGATCGCCGATCGATTGGATGCGGACGTTCTGCTCGTCAACGCGACTTCGTTCCGGCAATCGGGTCTGGTTCTTATCCCCGGCGACTCCTCCCAACGCTTCACGCGGGAAGGAGAACTGCTCCCCGTTCAACCGGCGGAGGCCGGCCTTTGGGTGGATGCGGGAGAAATGGCCCCATATAGCGTTGTCGGCCTGAAGGCGATCATAAACGATGGACCAACGACCATTGTCGATCGTCCCTGGTCCATGGTCCTCGAAAACACCTGCCTGCGCGTCGAATTCAGCCACTCCGGCGACATTACGCGCATCTTCGACAAACAGGCAAACCGCGAAGTATTGGCGCCGAACTCGGTTGCCAACCAGTTCCAGGCGTTCGAGGACCGCCCCAAGGATTGGGATGCCTGGGATGTGGATATCTTCTACGACGACAAAATGTGGCTGGCCGACCCGGCAACTATCCTCCAGCTGGTGGAGAGCGGGGAGCTGCGTCAAACCGTTGAGATCGAACGCCGTATCCTGAACAGCACCTATACCCAGCGGATCTCGCTCGATCACGACTCGCCGCGCCTGGACTTTGACACCCACATCGAGTGGAACGAGCGCCACATCATGCTCAAGGTCGCCTTCCCTGTGGATGTACTCTCTCCCCAGGCGACCTATGAGATCCAGTGGGGCAATGTCCAGCGGCCCACCCATCGCAACACCAGCTGGGACTTGGCCCGCTTCGAAACCTGCGCC
>JBLMZU010000291.1:0-7571 GCA_050258995.1 Bacteroidota bacterium | reverse complement strand
CTGATGGGCGCCACCGAAATCGCCACCCTGTACCTGAACCGCGATATGCGCATCCAGCGCTTCACCGCCGGCGTCCAGGAGCTCTTCAACATCCTCAACGTGGATCGCGGCCGGCGGATCAGCGACCTGACCCATAAGATGGAGTACGGCCAGTTTTTCGAAGATGCCGAGCAGGTACTGCGCAATCTCACCCCGCTGGAACGCGAGCTGATGCGGGTGGATGGCAGATGGTACCTCATGCGCCTGATTCCCTATCGCACCACGGAGGATCATATTCAGGGTGTGGTGATCACCTTCATCGACATCAGCGAACTCAAGAAGAAAGAGCAGGAGCTGGTGCGGGCCAAGGAATTGCTCGAGCAGCGCGTGTACGAGCGCACACGCGAGCTGGACGACGCCAACGCGGAACTGACCATGGCACGCGACATGTTCCAGGCCATGTTCAATGCCAACCCGATCCCCACCTCCCTCACCCGCCTGGAGGACGACATCATCCTGGACGTAAATGCCAAATACCTGGCTTATTTTGGCCTGGAGCGCGGGAACGTGATCGGCCGCCGCTCCAGCGACTTCCACCTGCGTTTCATGGAAGGCAGACCGCGGCGTACGAACTTCCCTGCCCAGGGAAAAGGGCATGAAGATGTTGGAGTTTTCGAGTACGAGATCCCGCATCCTTCCGGCGAAACAAGAAATATCCTGGCATCGGTCCAACATCTCATGGTGGACAATACCGATACATTTATTACCACGTTTATTGACATCACCGACCGTGTCCGGGCCGAAAGGCAGATCCGCGCCCTGGCTTCTGACCTGACTGCCGCCGAGCAGCAGGAAAGGAAGCGCCTTTCGCAGATCCTGCACGACGATCTGCAGCAGCGCATCTTTGCCGTAAAGATGCGCCTTTCCACCTTCTACGATGCCTGCCAGCGAGGGAATATGGAGACCGCCCAGACCGACATCGACCAGATCCAGCAGGTGCTGGATGAATCGATCGCCATTACCCGCAACCTGAGTATCGATCTCAGCCCGGCCGTATTACAGGGCGACAGCCTGGTCGATGCCCTGAGCTGGCTTTCCAACCAGATGCATGACCAGTATGGCCTGGACGTCAGCCTGCAGTCGAACGGTGTTTCGACCAGGTTCGAAGACACACTTCGCATCCTGTTATACCAGGGAGTTCGTGAGGTGCTTTTCAATGTGGTGAAGCATGCCGGCACCTTGCATGCCAGCATATCTTTCGAGGAAGTCGACAGCCGGATCCGGCTGTCCATCAGGGATGAAGGAACCGGGTTTGACGCCAACAAGGCGATCAACGATCCGAGCCGCATGAGCGGATTGATGAACATCGGGCACCGCTTGAGATTGATGGGATGCCGGATGGAAATCAATTCTTCTCCGGGAAGCGGAACCCAAGTATTTATTGATATTCCAAACCAACAGGAGAAATAAAACTCATGTCTTCGATACTGGTCGTGGAAGATCATGCTGCTTTTGGAAAGGCGCTGGTGCGCCTGCTGAGCGAGAAGGCAAACTTGAGTGTTGTCGATGTGATTCCATCCGGGGAGGAAGCCCTCGAAAGGCTTCCGGACATGGACGTGGACCTGCTGTTGATCGATGTCTCCCTGCCGAAGATGAACGGGATCCGGCTGGCCAGTCTTATCCGGGAGAAATTTCCGGATCTTCGCTGCATGATGCTGTCCGGCCATCTGACCCCCTTCTATGTCAAGCGCTCCCTGGAGGCCGGCGCCCGCGGCTACGTGCTGAAAGACGATATCCCGGGCGTACTGGAGGGCGTGGAGCGCGTGTTGAACGGCGAGATATACGTCAGCAAGGCATTGAGGTGATGTCGAAAGGCAGAGGAAAGAAGAAACATACCTCCTCTCGAATTTAATATTTCGTTATTCTGGCCACCGATAAACATTGAAAGGCCGACCCAATGTGCGGGTCGGCTCTTCTTTTTCACCGTTACAGGCTCATCGCCAATGATCGCTCACCATGGGGGCATGGCACTGCCCGGCGCCGAGCCGCCGGGGCATGTGGTTCAGGTGAGGCACCGAGGGATGCAGGGTTTTATGCGAGCCGGCTGGCCCTGGTATGGATCGTTCGCAAACCGGAAACAACGCTGTCGTCCTGATGTTCAAGGATCACATCAATCACGGAAGCAGTTTATAAAGCGCAATCAAACAGAGGAACTTTTCGCGACTGAAGCAATGCATTTTATGCCGGGTTGGGCTTTACGGCCGAGGCGTCGTCCAGTGGCACAAAGCCCAGCTCGTCGCGCGCGTTCGTCAGATCGTAGAAAGCCCCCTTGTTGTTGGAAATCCCATAGTAGATTCCATAAGGCACATTCGTCAGCAAACTTTTTTCCACCAGCTGGACCAGGTCACGATGACTGAGCCAGATCCTTAAGTTGCGGGCATCCTGCGTCGGATCATCATCCTTCAACACCGCACCGATCCGCAGGCAGATGGCTTCGACGGCCCATTTGGCGCAATAGTAACGACCAATGGATTCTCCAAAGACCTTACTGACGCCGTATTCGCTGTCCGGACGAACCGGATCCGTGGTGCGAATCCTGACAGGCTCGGTCTGGCGGTGCAGGAAGTAATTGGATTCAATCCCTTCATACCCGCCGGTCACATGATTGGAGCTGGCATACACCACCCGCGGGACCCTGAACTCGCGCGCCGCTTCGAAGATATTGCGCGTGCCGACAATGTTGGCTCCCAGCACATCCTCCCAGCTGGCCGTTGGGCTGAGGTTACCGGCCAGGTGGATGATATCGTCGAGGGGACTGAATTTCTCGACCACTTGCGCCACCTGTTGATAGACCGAGACATCTGCCGATCCGACCCGGTCGGAAAAAGGCTCATCCTGGTCCAATCCATACACCTCATATTTCGAGGCCAGCGCGCGGTGAAGAATATTTCCGATCAGTCCGTTAATTCCTGTGATCAAAATCCGTAAAGGAGCCATGGGATCTCCTGCCTCTCTCCAAATAATTTCATGTGCTCGAGGGTATTAACGGAAAGCTCCCCCGGTGGTTATCCGGGAGAGAGGGAAGAAACACAAATGGTGTGAACTGGAATCTAAACCGTGGCCCAGGCAGGGTAATCGTTGTCGAAGTTGTAATACAGGGTCTGTTTCGGCAGGCGGAAATCGACCACGTCCCTGCCGACCGTTTCAGGATCCTCCTTCTCCACCAGCACCCGGGCGATGAAACCGGCGATGGTCTCCATATCCTGTTCGTTCATGCCCAGGCGGGTGACTTCGATCGTCCCGATCCGCAGGCCGCTGGGACGGTCCCAATCCTGCGGCTTATCCTCGGGGACCAGGTTCTTATTGGTGATGATGTTGGCCTGCGCCAGGCGGTGCGCCACATCCAGGCCGCCCCCATATTGTTTAACGCGGGCAATGATCTGGTGAGTCTGGCTGTAGCCCCTGTTCGCACCCAGGACGGGGATGCCGCGCGCGTCCAGGGCCTTGCCGAGCGCCTTCGAATTCTTCACGATCTGGGCCATGTAGAACTTCCCATACTCGATCATCTCCGCCGCCGAGACGGCCAGCGCGGCGACGCGATTGACCTGGTGCGTGGCTGCCAGGACGGGGAAGATCGTATCGGTGATCGGCTTCGTCAGCGCTGGATCGTTCCACAGGATCATGCCACTCTGCGGTCCGCTGAAAGTCTTTCCGGCCGACCCGGTCAGGACCACTGCGCCTTCGTTCAACGGGTCCTGGAACTGACCGCCCGCGATCAGTCCCGCCTGGTGGGCGCCGTCGAAGACGAACTTTCCACCCCACTCGGCGATGATCCGGCTCATCTCCCGGACCGGGAGCGGGAACAGCGTCATGGACATGCCCATGACGACCAGCTTCGGCTGGTGCTTCCGGGCTTCCCGGGCAAATCGATCCAGGTCCACTTCAAGCTCCTCCGGATCGAAGGGCACGTCGAAGATCTGGAGACCGCGCATCCCGGCCGGTCCATCGTAGCGGTTGCTGGAATGGCCGCCGAACGGCTGCGGCGCCGACATGATCACATTGCCGGGCTCGGCCAGCGCATGGTATACGGCCATATTGCCCAGCATGCTGCCCATGAGGCGATGGTCGGCATAGTTGCAGCGGAAGGCAACCTTCAACAGTTCCACGCACAGGGCTTCGACCTCGTCGATGTACTGTGTCCCCGCGAACCAGCGGTTGACCCGGCCGATATTCCCCTCCGCTGCCCGGGTGCCGATCTCAGAGGACAGCAGCTGCCGCACCATGGGACTGGTCGGCGCTTCGGGGGCCAGCAGATTGATACAGCGCTGGCCGCGCCACTCCTCATTTTTCTGTACGGCTTCGACTACCGCCTGGGCCCACATGCGGGGCGATTCGCTCGCGCTCATGATCGATCGTGCCCTGTCGAGCACCTCACGATCGTGGACTTCGAACTGCGAAGAGTCTGAATTGCTCATCCTGTTTTCTCCTTTGGCTGAAACACAAGTGGATCTTCGGCGGATATTGTAATCTCTTACTTCCATGCGTTCAGGAGCTCACCCAGGATTTCCTCCCAGTGCGGGATCAGCAGCATGTGGCCTTCTCCTTCCAGGATAAAGGCCTTAGCATCCGGAATTCGATCCGCCATATGGCGGGCCATGTGGACCGCGGCGAAGTTGTCTGCCGTACCATGCCAGAAATGGACGGGGACCTGGATCTGCTCCAGAGGAATCCCCCACGGGCGGATGATCAGGTTCACGTCCCACGCATAGCCCAGCAGGCCCTGCCGGTAGGCGCCGATATCGCTCTCGATGCAGTTCTCCCGGACTCCGGGAATTTTGAGGACCTCTTCATCGGCCGCCACGCGCTCGCGCTGGTCGAGGTCAATGGCCTTCGCCGGGTCGGCAGCCTGCCTATGGAACAATACCCAGACCATGGCCCGAACCAGCGGCCAGGGCGAATATCGACCCAACTGGAAACCAAGGCGATTGATAAAAGTCGTATTTTCGATCGCGCCGGGCGCATCCACCGGGCCGACACCGCACAGGACAGCCGCCGCCCTGACACGCGCCGGCAGGCTGTAGGCACAGGCCAGCGTGTGAGGCGAGCCGGCAGAATGACCGGTCACTGCAAACGATCCAAGCCCCAGCGCATCCGCAAGGGAGGCAACATCCCTGGGCCAGTCCAGGATTTTCCGCTTCGGTTGAAATGTCGAGCCGCCGTAACCGGGACGGTCCACGCAGATCAGGCGCACCCCCATCCGGCGGGTCACATCCACGGGTGGGTGAAAAAAGTTGGAGCCCGGAGCCCCATGGAAGAAGAAGACCGGCTTTCCGGCAGGATCGCCATATTCTGCGTAAGCGAGCTCACGGCCATCGAGTAATCTGTGCTGCATCATTCCTCTTTTTTGCTATCCACTTGTCACAAGAAATGCAGGGAGCTTGCCAGCAGCTCCACTGCCTGCAAAACAAAATTCTTTCTAGAATTTCACTCTCTCCTCCGTCAACAGCCTCGCCTCCTGCATGGCATCGGCGCGGATCGAGATCGGGAAGCGATTGTTCAAGGGACTGATGCGCGCCCCAAAAGCGGACGGCCTGACCATCAGCCAGTCCACCATGCCGCGCACGGGTCCCGTCATCCGGCCCGCCTCCCGGAATTCGTCCAGGGTGGCATCGTCCCAGCCGCCGAATAACGCATACAGGAACATAAACAACATCAAGCTTGGCAGGACCCCGATCAACAGGATCAGGATGCTGGTAAGCTGGTCGCCGTGCCAGAGGAGGGCTGCCAGGCGGTCCAGGATCAAATAGTGTACTCCGCCTGCCAGCAGCGGAGCCGCCAGCGACTGCCAGAAAAAGAACCGCTGAGGAAAGCAGGTTTTATTATTGATAAAGTAGGCTGCAAAGTCCTTTGCCAGCAGACCGACAAAATAAGCGATCACCAGTGCCGCCACCTGGAATCGTTCCAGCAAGACCCAGGCCAGGACAACGCGGATGAGCTGCTCTCCCGCCACCAGCGCAGCCTTGAGATAGGGCTTGTTCGAGCCCAACTGCACCTGGTCGCCCACCCAGGAGGGATACTGGATGGCGCCCCACAGGAGCAGAGGCACGGCATAGACCGCGGCCCGCGCAAAGTCCGTGCCCGATGCGCCGAGGATGAAGCGGGGACCAACGGCCAGAAGCACCGCCGCAAGAAACGCGGAGATCGTCCCACCCCATTTATACAGCATCACAGCATAATACTGGCTGAGCAGCCTCCGCCCGTGGGAGATGGCCTCTGAGATCGATGCCATGCCGCCGTCGGTGAGCGTACTGACCACGTTGAAGGCAAAGACAAAGTTCTGGGCCAGCACCCAGTTGCCCCAGATCTCCGCATAGTTGACCAGCCGCGCCTGCGTGATCCAGATCTCGGCGGCCTGCCCGGCCGACCAGGCCGCCGAGCCAAGCATCTCAAAGACTCCAAAACGGAAACTGGCTTTAACAATATCCCAATCGAAGTGGGCCAGGAACAGGATACGGGCGTTCAAACCGATGCGGCGATAGAGCCACCAGCCGATCAGGAAAGTCAACAACTCAGCTGCATAAGCGGCGATCCCCATCCCGAACAGTCCGCCCATCGCCCCGCCATAGACCGGGTTCGACTGTCCCCAGGCATAGGCGGCCAGCACAAAGACCGGCTGCACGATCATGGGCAGAAGGACATTTAGGCCCAGATCAAGATAACGGGCATAGTCGGTACGTTGAAATCCCGAAAAGGCATACAGGAACACCCGGTAAAACCCCGGCACCTGGATGAAGGCATGGATGATCACGCTCCAGGCATACAGGGCATAGGTGGAACGCGGTGCTACCGTTGCTCCCAGAGCCACTACAAGAGCCACCTGCACCGCGCCCGAAAGCCACTGCCACCAGACGAACACCTGTCCAAACTGGATGCCGCGCCCGGGGTCATCCACCCGGTACTGGGACATATACTTGACGAAGGCAACGCTTGTGCCCATGTCGAAGAAGAACCAGGCCAGGTTGAAGAACTGTGTCACCCGGCCCCAGATGCCCAGGGCCTGCGCCGAAGGCAGGATGTAGGAAGGCAGCACCAAATTCTGGTAGATGATCAGGGGAATGAAGAGCAGGACGCCGGTCGTAAGCGCCACCAAAAAACCGGAAAGCGGACGATGGAACCCGACCTGCTCCCAGCTCGTTCCCTCTTCGCGGACCTCAAACCGGCTGCGGTCCGAGACAATCTGGTCCAACGCCTCCGGGTGTTGCAAACTATAGCGGCGGACAAGGAAGAACGCGCCAAAAGCGGTCACCACGATCAGCGCCAGCAGGCCAAATAGGAAGTTGCGCTGTGCCGCGTGAGGGACGGGCGAGGCATGATAGTCTGCAAAGGAGACAGGTGTATTCCCGGCCGCCTGCTCGACAAGGGCATAGACCAGGTAATTGAAATAGGCCCACTCCTGGATCTGCGGGTTGTATTCGCCCAGAAAGGCCGAAAAGATGTACTGGTGCGGGCGTCCCTGCCACAGGACCCACTGTCCCTGCTCATAGGTGGTCACCAGCGGCTGCACGGAGGAGATCGTGGTCAGAGTCTCAAAG
>JBLMZU010000290.1:0-3346 GCA_050258995.1 Bacteroidota bacterium | reverse complement strand
CTCTCAAGGTCAATTTCCCTGCGCCCGAGCTGTCTCTCCAAAACATCAGTGGCAAGACCCAGTCACTCTCCGATTTCAGAGGAAATGTTGTGCTGGTGAACAACTGGGCGACCTGGTGCCCGCCCTGCAAGGCAGAAATGCCCACCCTGGCAGCCTACTTCAATGAGCATAGTGCCGAAGGATTCACCATCGTTGCCATCGAAGCCGGGGATCCGGTAGAGGGCGTTGCCCAGTTTGCGAATGACTACAGTCTGAAGTTCCCTGTCTGGCTCGAACCAGATGGTGCATCTCTAAAAGCTTTCGGGAATGGTAACCTGCCCAACTCCTATGTGATCGACCGCTCCGGCACTGTCCGCTATGCATGGACAGGCGAGATCAGCCTGTCCATGCTCGAAAATTATGTCACGCCATTATTGGCGGAAAATTAAGGCTCTTTGTTAGAGGTAATCCATAAGCATTTCCGAAAAAAGGGAATCAAGTTTACAGACGTAGACGTCAGCCGCGATCCCATCGAAGCACAAGACATGGTGCGTCGCTCAGCCTAGCAAGGCGTACCGGTCGATATCGGTGGAAAGATCGTAGTCGGGTTAGGCCGACTAAAGATCGATAAATATCTAAGGCGCTGCAATCCGGCAGCCAGACCGGGCTTGCCGCTCCCCTCCCATGGATCTATCCAATACGTGGATGCCATCCGCACCACAGCGACGAGCAATTCTTGACCGTCCGTTGGGAGCTGGGAGTCGGGCATCAGTTCCGTCAGCATGCCGATATTCTGATACACCATTCAAGCTTTTGCGATGAGTGAAAGCGCAAACGGTCAATTCGAAACGCTTTGCAGGATGTGGCTTTTTGTCGCAAATCCTTTGATTCAACAGGCCTGACTCTGGCAATCTTGAAGGACCATTAATACACAGGATTTGACGAACAACGGAAGCATGCGACAAAAGCCAGGTCAACTTCTAGGCAGCTATCAATGTATCCAGCAATGGGATTCGCAAACTATTTCCCTGGGGGAATTCATAGTATCCGCCTGTTGCGCAGGTACGACACCACGTTGTTCCTCCCCGCAGGATCTCGCGTTCGTTCATGATTTCTTCCCCGCAAACATCGCAATGGACACGCATACCAGGCCTTGAAACGATTTCACTTACCGGCGTGGTCAAAACGACTTCCTGAATCGTCAACATTTCGATGTCAGGCATGACCCGATAGGCCTGCATCTGCGCAAAATAATGACGAGGTTCGTCGGGGAGGAATCGGCATGCCCGTTCCCGGACATCCAAACGCGGTGTGATGCGAACAGCACGACCCGTTTTCGTATCTACAAAAGTGGCAGCAACCTTGCCATAATCCTCCACCCGCAGGGTGCGATGGCCAATGGTACATCCTGTCGCGGCGATGACCCCATCTATAAAACATCCATCTGTTTCCGTGATCGTCAACAGTTCTTTCTTCTTCGGCGGCTCATCAAATCCAAGGATCTTCATCCCAGCCATTCCAATCCGTGCGCCCAAGATTTGACGCGGACAGAGATGGTCGTGGTCCTGCATCGATTTTTCAAGGAGAGAGGTAATATTCATAAGTTGTTCCTCAAACGGTAAAGATTTTCAGATCGCCTTCTGCAGTTACATCCACGCGCAGGGATTTCAGAGGCTTATCGGCGGGGCCATGGGTCACTTTGCCATCTTCATCGTAGCGTGAGCCGTGACAGGGACAGGCAAAGCCCTGGTCCTTTTTTTCCATAGTGCAGCCTAGATGAGTACAAACCAGGCTATAGGCGAAGAATCCCTTTTCGGTGTGGACCAGCATTGCCGGTGGCTCAGAGATGATCGACTGTGAGTTGAGCGGGTAATTCGAGGCAGGCCCCAGATTGAATTCCGTCTGGGGCGTGGGATTCGCGTCATGATCCAGGTAACGGAGCAGGCCTCCAAGCACCAGCGCGCCGCTCAGATAGAGAAATCCATTGCGGACAAGCTTAAGAAAATCCCGGCGGGTCAGTTCAGGCATTCTAACGCTCCACTTTGTGACATTCATGGCAGTACGCAGAGGACTGGTCTACTCCCGACTGGGTACAGCCACTTCCCATCACTGGTTTAAAAGTAAAATCCTGGTGAGTTGCCTTTCCCACCATTGCATAGGTTCCATCCGGAAGAACGCGCGTGTTCCACAACGGCTCCCCTTTTTCAGTCACAAGGATCGTATCGCCAGGTTTCAGGTCCACAACCGGGTTGAGGAAGGCAAGCTTAAAGGCAATATCGTTCGGATCTGATAATGTTTTAGCCAGCGGTAATTGCGTGGGCGTGCCGTGACAGGTTTTGCATTGAATGTATTGGATGTCCTTCTTATTGGCATGGATATCTCCATCGCCCATCACTTCCTGGCGCGTATGGCAGTCAACACAGTCGAGGGTGTACTCACACTTCGTGAACTCGCCGATCGGCTGGTAGTAAGCATCGATCCGCTGCGTGGGATGGTCCGTCCGCTCGGTAAAGGTCATGGTCCGCAGATCGTAGTTGCCGCGGTTGTGGCAGGTGTTGCACTGCGTATACGGGATTGCGGTTGTGAATTTATGCTGCCCGGTTGCATGGCAGGCCGCGCAGCCCGTCTGGCGCGCATACCAGTCCCCTTCACGTGGCTTGGCGTTGATGTGACAGGTCAGGCAATTTTCACCGAACTTTTGAATGGACGGGTTGGTCTCTGTGGAAGGTTCGAACGCTGAAAGTGAGCTGATGCCGGTGTGGGTTTGCTCGTCGGTGATCGCATTGACTCCAAAGAGAGGCGCCAGATCCGTTTGCGCACCAAACGTAAAGCGAATGTTGGCGATTGCACCCGCGTACGTTGACTGGACGCTGGTCATCACTCGATGAATATGGTCGCGCTGGTCCGCTTCGCTGCCTGAGTGACAGTTATCCCCGCCGCAGGACTGCTCCACCACCGAGAGGTCGGACGGGTTGGGGCCTCCCCGCATCGAGCTGTGAGCCAGGTCGGCATTGAGCGCCAGGCGCTCCCCACCGTGACAGGTGACGCAGCCGAAGGTGGCGGTCGGATGCGAAGGGCTGATCTCCGGCACATCGGCATGACAGGTGAGGCAGTACTCGGGCTGGCCCGTCAGGGTGGGGATCAACTCGACGGGGCGAGGGCTGCGGGAACTGATCCACCCGGCAGCGGCAAGAGAAAGTAGGAGAATGCCGGAGGCAATGGTAGGTATCTTATTCATGAGTAAATTCTTACGAAAGTATCATCACCAAAGTAAGTGCAAATACGAGTAAGCCGATGACACCCACGGCGATCTGGGCAGGACGATTGGATTTTGGGAACCAATTTCCGATATCGCCTTCAGCCGGTT
>JBLMZU010000289.1:0-6284 GCA_050258995.1 Bacteroidota bacterium | reverse complement strand
CTTGAGCGAATCCTCATCGCTCTCAACAACGCCAAGGCGATCTGGAACGAGGAATATGGCGCGGGCGTCACCTATGGAGAGATGCGCCGCCAGGAGGAGTTCGAGCACTCCAAATATTATTATGAAGTGGCAGACGTCGAGCGCGCCCGCAGGATGTACGAGCTTTTCACGGCTGAAGCGGACGCCTGCCTGGCCCAGGGACTGATCGTCCCGGCCCATGATTATGTGCTGAAGTCCTCGCATACCTTCAATATCCTGGACGCGCGCGGCGCGATCAGCGTGGCCGAACGCCAGGCCTTCTTCCGCCGGATGCGGGAGCTGGCGCGCAAGGTGGCGGAGAGCTATGAGCAACAGCGCAAGGAACTGGAATATCCGTTGTTGAAGGTGGAAAGCTCAAAAGCTGGAAAAGTATCAAAACTGGTCCCTCAAACTGCAAACCTGAAGGCTTCAGCCTTTTTACTTGAAATCGGTGTGGAGGAGTTGCCCGCCGGTGATGTGGATGTCGCCCGGGAGCAGCTTGTCAGGCGGGTTCCGACCCTGCTCGATGAGCTGCGCCTCGGACATGGACAGATCCGCGTCTTTGCCACGCCGCGGCGGCTCGTCGTTTCGATCGACGACCTTGCTCCGAACCAGCCTGATCGTGAAGACCTCGTCAAGGGACCACAGGCGGACAGGGCGTTCGACAGAGATGGGATTGCCCTGCCTGCTGCCATGGGTTTTGCCAAAAAGAACGGTGTGGATACAAAGGATCTGCAGATCCGCGAAGAAGGGGGAGGAAAATATGTATTCGCGTCCGTCAAGCAAAAGGGACGCGCGACTCCCGAAGTCCTGGCCGAGGCACTGCCAAAACTCGTGGAAGGCATCAAGTTCGAAAAGTCGATGCGCTGGAATGAATCCGGTGTGGCCTTTTCGCGCCCGATCCGCTGGTATGTGGCGCTGCTGGGCGATCAAGTGATCCCGTTTGAATACGCTGGAGTGGCCGCCGGAAATGTGACGCGTGGATTGCGGCCCTATGGCTCACCGGAGATTACCATCCCTTCGGCGGATCAGTATTTTGACAGGATCCGTGAAGCGGGCATCCTCCTGGATAAGGAGGAGCGCAAGGCCTCCATTGTGGAGCAGGTCAGCCAGGCGGCTTCGCTGGTGGGTGGGGAGGCGATCATCGAAGCGGGTCTGTTGAGCGAGGTGTCCAACCTGGTCGAGATGCCCACCGCGGTCATGGGCGGGTTTGACAGCGAATATCTGTCTCTGCCGCAGGATGTGCTGATTTCGGTCATGAAAAAGCACCAGCGCTATTTCCCTGTTCAGAGGCATGGGAAATTGATGGCGCATTTCATTGCCGTCCGCAATGGCGATGACATGTACGTCGATATTGTCCGCGAGGGCAACGAGCACGTCCTGGGCGCGCGTTTCGCGGATGCGAACTTCTTCGTACGGGAGGATGTCAAGCAGCCGGCCGAATCGTATCGTCCCAGGCTTGCCGGCCTGACCTTCCATACCAAGCTTGGCTCGATGCTAGATAAGTCCGAGCGCATCAGCAAGCTGGTCAACGAGATCATTCCGATGCTGAAGCTCGAAAACGACGATGCGATCTTTGCCCGCCGCGCGGCACACCTGGCGAAGGCCGACCTGGTCACACAGATGGTGACCGAGATGACCTCCCTGCAGGGCATTATCGGGAAGGAATATGCGCTGCGCAGTGGCGAGCAGCAGGATGTCGCCGAAGCGATCGGCGAGCAATACCAGCCGGTGCCGAAATCCAAACCCGGGCTGACGGTGGCCCTGGCAGACCGGTTGGATTCGCTGGTCGGTCTCTTTGCTGCGGGCGCGGCTCCCACTGGGGCGAAGGATCCGTTCGGCCTGCGGCGCGCCGCGATCGGCATTGTCCAGCCTTTGATCGAGCATGATGTGGATTTCGATCTGAAAAATGCTGTCACCAAATCCGCACAGGCACAACCGGTTGAGACGGGCGAAGAAACCAAAAATCAGATCCTGGATTTCATGACCGGACGTCTACGGGTCGTTCTGAACGAGATGGGATACCGCTACGATGTCGTGGATGCCGTCCTGGCCGAGCAGTCTTCCAACCCGGCCGCCGCGGCCCGGGCGGTGAAGCAGCTGCAGAAGTGGGTCGAGCGGGACGACTGGTCCACGATCCTGCCGGGGTACGCCCGGTGTGTCCGCATCATCCGCTCTGCATCCGGGGCGAACATCCCCACCTCTGTTGATCCAGGTCTGCTGGTTGAGGCGGAAGAGAAAAAACTGTATGAGGCGATCCGGGAGAATGTAAGGCAGCAGCCGTCCACTGTGGACGAGCTGCTGAATGTCGTCGTCAAGCTGATCCCATCCATCAATGCCTTCTTCGAAAAGGTGCTGGTGATGGCAGAAGACGAAAAGCTCCGGCAAAACCGCCTTGCGCTGGTGGGACAGGTCGCTGGTCTGTCACGTGGCATCGCAGACCTGAGCAAGCTGGAAGGTTTCTAGAATGAAGAGGCGGCCGGAAGGTCGCCTTTTTGTTTTCCAGACTATCTAAAAGCCGGACTGCAGCCATGACCCTTGCTTCGGATTTAATTGCTTTGTCCGTGCTGATCGGCCTGGCAGTGATGGCCGCGATTTACACAACCGTTTTTGGCGCCTCAGCGGGCACTGCGGCTCACCAGGCGGGCAGCCACCTGGTGAGCGGCGCAAAAGTCAATCTGGATCACTACCGGGAGTCAAATCCTGCTTCTGCGCCACTTTAATCCGGCTTCCAGAATGGCCATGACTGCAACTCCGACAGGCAGCCTAGCCTGCAGGAGTAGAAGTCCCTTCACCGCACCGGGTCGGGTAGTCTCATGGACTGCCCATTTTTATTTTCCCAGCGCATTCAACGAACTCGAAACCTGGAACGTCTGGCCCTGCATACACCCCTAAACAAATTTCCAGACTTGACCGCGCTGGCCCATGGAAGGTCTCACAAGTCTTCTGGAAGTAGGGGAAAAGTAGGCATTTTGTAGGGGAAAAAGTAGGGAAAATCCTGAGAGAACCGCGAATTGCTCAATCCTTCTCCAAATAATGCCTGGAAGAGGCAAAAAAACGCTAAAAACAAGGGATTTTTTATTGTGCTTTGTAGGGGAAGATGTGCATACGAGTCAAGATATTGGACACTACATGTCAGGGAATTCCTACTGTTCCTGCCGTTGTAAAGTGCTAGAATGATTGCAATTAGCTAGGTCAACCTTAGCAGCAAAGAAACAAGGTGCTGTAAGGTCGCTGATTTTTCCCACCCCAGTTTCATCGCCGATCTATTGGTTTCCCGAAGTTCTCGGGCGACTTTGCATCCCTGTGTAACAAAAATTTATTATCTTACGTTAAGCGAGGTGAAGCTTGTTAACGGATTTACGTGGTGTCAAAAAATCCAGAATGCCATTGGCTGATGAGCCGGCACTGGTACGTCAGGCAAAGTCTGGTGATTCTGAGTCGTTTGGAACATTATACGATGCCTACCTGGAGCGAATTTACCGCTTTGTGTATTTTCGAGTAGAGGACCAGCAAACCGCAGAGGACATCACATCGCAGGTTTTTCTCAAGGCTTGGGAAAATCTGGGCAGGTTTCAGATCGGCGGAACTCCGTTCCTGGCATGGTTATATACGATCGCTCATAATGCGGTCATTGACCATTACCGCACCCGGAAGGTCACAGCGGCCCTGGAAGATGTGAAGCTGTCGGACCCCGGTCACGCCGAGACGGTGGAGAATGGTATAGACTCCGCTGTGGAAATGCACTCGATCAAGGCTGCCCTGCAGACATTGACCGATGATCAGCGCCAGGTATTGTTGTTAAAGTTTATAGACGAGATGTCGAATGAGGAGATCGCCCGGCAGCTCGGAAAACGTGAAGGAGCGATCCGTGCATTGCAGATGAGAGGCTTGAAGGCTCTCTCAAAAAGGCTGGCAGAAAAGATACCAATATGAACGAATTTGATCTAATCCTGGAAGAATGCGTCGATCTGATCGCGAGCGGGGAAACCACTCTTGAAGAATGTTTTGTCCTTTACCCGGAATATGCGGCTCAAATGGAGCCCATTCTATATACAGCAGTGGCTCTACAGGAAGAGGGGCAGGAGGTAACTCCTCCCCCCTTCCTGCGGGAGCGTATCCGTGGCCAACTGAACCACGTGATGCAGAAAAAGCCAGAAAAGAAAAGCCGGTCTCCGGTTTTTTTTTTGGCGCACAGCTCTAAATATGTCCGTGCTGTTCTTTGCCCTGCTGACGACCAGCACGGTGATGGCACAGAGAGCCCTGCCCGGCAGGTTCCTTTATAACTGGAAACTGGCCAGCGAGAGACTCTAGCGGGCGATGACGGGCGATCCGCTTGGAGTGGATCTCAAACTCTCAGACCGCCGCATCCATGAATATGTGGCAGTCTTCTCTGATCAGCAGCGCCGGACCGAAGTGTTACTGGGATATAACCAGCTGCTTGCCCGCTTCCAGGGTGAAAAGGACCAGAACAAACTGGTGCGCATCCGGACCGTGCTGAAAACACAGCAGGCTTCGCTCCGCAGGCAGGGTCTGTTGATCCCTGAGCTGGATCGCTACATGTCCCGGGCAGAATTTCGGATCAGCGCCCCGGGGCTGCCTGCTGCGATCTCCAATCCATGAGGGACTCTTAAAGATTTATCAGTAATGTTCCAAATTCATAACGGCCGAATCCCTCCTTCGTTAGTCAGACAAAGCTTCCTTTGAAGTTTTTATGACAGACGAAGGAGGTTGATTTTGAGTAGAGTAGTGAATGTGTTGTTCGCATTGGTGCTGCTGGTTGCCCTGGTGATTGCTCTCGATCCACAGTCACGCCAGAAGGCGATGGCGCAGGTCCGGGCCTGGGAGCCAACACTGAAGCAGCTGGACAACAGGGTCGTTGTAAACGCCCCCTCCTTGGGTACTCCCGAGCGCACACCAACCCCACTTCCCACAGCGACGGCAGTGGCAGAGCATGACAGCCAGATCCCCGTAACCGGTGATCAATCAAGCAAGGAGCCCATCATCCAGGTCAATTGGGATGCACTCGGACAGGCACTACGCCAGTTCTGGGTCAGTCTTTCGAACATAAGGATCAATGTGACCCCGAAGGATAACAAGTAAAAGAAGTTGCTGATTGGTTTTGCTAGATCGGGACGAGCCACGGAACAGGAGTCGAGTTGCTGTGGAACCCATCACAGAGGAATCACTCCTTTGGTGACGAATAATCGAAAATTGAAGCGAGACATTAGAAATGGTTTTGAGGTTCCGTTGTATGGAAGATGCAGCAGGGACAAAATGAGGACCTGAGCATCCCTCACCCTGGCCAGGATTGGCGCTAGTTCAGGCCTGTTCCGTAGACGTCTCCGGGATAGACGTGAAGCGGGGTTCTCCTCCTCCTGCTTCATGGAATACACGGCGGGGCAGTTTATCTGCCTCGCCGTTTTTATTTAATGGATACGGACATTTTCACCTGATCCTTGTTTATGAGTCCATGGTTAACATTACCTGGGGATGATTTGCCAAATTCCTGAACCTGCCTATAATTCATACACCTATGTCCACAATCGATGAAATCAAATCACGCATAGATATCGTGGATCTTGTCTCGGAGGCGGGCGTCAAGCTGCGCCATGCCGGTAAAAACTACACCGGCTTCTGTCCCTTTCATGAGAATAAGAAGACGCCTGCATTTGTCGTCTGGCCGGAGTCGGGCACCTGGCGCTGCTTTGGTCAGTGCAATGAAGGCGGGGACATCTTCAAGTTTGTGATGAAGCGGGAGAACCTGGAGTTCAAGGATGCCCTCGCCAAGCTGGCTGTCCGGGCGGGCGTGGAGTTGCCCAGCGTTGCCAAGGAATCCCCCCAGCAAAAAGAGGCCTATGAGCATCTGCGTAAATTGCTTGAAGACGCAGTGATCTATTACCGGAGCCACCTGCTTGCCAACCCGGAAATCCTGAACTATCTCCGCCAGAAACGTGGACTAACCGATACCACCATTGAAACCTTTGGCCTTGGTTATGCTCCCAAGACCTGGGATGCAGCCATCAACCATTTCACCCAGCGCGGCTACAACCTCCGCGACCTGATGGAGGTAGGCTTGATCTCTGAGCGTGACGGTGGCGGGCATTACGATCGCTTCCGCCACCGGATCATGATCCCCATCCGCGATGCCACCCGCAGGATGACCGGTTTCGGGGCGCGCATTGTGGATCCCAACGATATTCCCAAATTTTTGAACTCTCCGGAGACCGTCCTCTTTACCAAGGGACGCCTCCTTTATGGCCTGG
>JBLMZU010000288.1:0-3143 GCA_050258995.1 Bacteroidota bacterium | reverse complement strand
GTTGCACTTGCCATTGTTCATGAAGCGCCAGGTCTTGGTGAACTTCTGGCCCTTTGTCATCGGGGTATTATCGGGAATGGTCACATCCTCGATCATGGCTGCGCTGTCCTTGCACGGGCCGGTCGCGGCTTCCGCTGAGCCGGAACCGGGTGTCGTTGTTGTATCAGCGCCGGGTGTGGTCGTGATCGACGGATCCGGGGTGGATGTCATCGCAGTGGCGGTCGGCAGGACAAAGGCCGGATGGGTGGGCGGCAGGGTCGCAGTCATAAATTGCGGCGGCTGGTTCGTCGATACCTGGGGTACCACATTTACGCAGGCAGACAGGACCAGACAGGCCAGCAGGAGGCACGTCCGGAGGATTCTCATAAAATAATTCTACTTGGAAAAGGTGAACTTATTTTAAGGTTTTCAAGGTGAGGCAAAGACAACCACATAGTAACCGAAATTGTTGAAGAAGGAATATCCGATGCCGACCTGGGTAAAGGTATCGCTGATCAGGTTGCGGTTGTGACGCAGATCGGTCTTGTCATTGATCCAGTAATTGACAACACCCTGGCCGGTGAGCGGCGGATAGCTGAATTGAACGTTTTCGCTGACCAGCGAATAAGTATATCCGGCATCCTTCACTCTTGATTCGGGCGTGGAGCCATTCGAGCCCGTGTGACCGGTCAGACTGTTGCAGGCCATGTCATTGGCGTGCGACTGGGCTGCCTTGGCGAGCTTGTCGTCGATGGTGTACGCCGGAAGATTGTTTTGGGCGCGATAGGCATTGATGGCGTTGATGGTATCGGTAATATTGGCCGGATCGGAGGAGAACGCGCAGGTGGGTGTGACCAGTCCCGCGCCGGTTCCGGTAGCTCCTGCCGCAACTGTAGCTGTCGGTGCTTCGAGGGTGACATTAATGATCAGCCACAGGCGCGAATCTTCATTGACTTTCATGATCAGCCCGGCCGGGTTTTTGATCACAAAATTGCCTCTACGCGTGCCGGCACTATTGGGTGCTACCAGATCGATGGAGAGATCGGCCGTCTGGCCGGGATAGGTGACCGGCAGGGAGACAGAAGCAGGCGCAGACATCCTTTCGCCGGAATAGTAGGTGAGCGTGTAATCCGGTCCCCAGATGCAGGTGCCGGTGTTACTGACACGCCAGGTCTTGGCGAACGGTGTTCCGGCGACAATGGGCGTGTTATCCGGGATGGTCACATCCGTGACAAAAGCGGCGCTGTTGGTGCAGTTGGCTTCGTTGGTGGGCCTGGGCGTAGTGGGTGTGGCTGGCGTCCCGGGCGAAAGAGGCGTAGCTGCAGCCGTTGTGGCGGTGGCTGCCTCCGGTCTTGTTGAAGCTTCGGTGGGAGCAACAGTCGCCGTGGGGGCAGGGGTGTTCGTGGGTGTGGCCGCGGGAATTTCTGTCGAAGCCTGTGCGCTGCAGCCTGCGAGCAGGATCATTGTAACCATGAAAGCGACGGCCAACCTTCTTTGGATCATTGTTGCCTCCTTCGTTCACTATGCTTGGGACAAACCTATACTCGATATCTTTCGCGACGGTTCAAACGACTAGAAGAGGATCATCTGCAGCTTTGACTTCTCCAGCGGATCGCTGGCGATCTGCTTCCCGAACGACTCCCGCGTCAGCACCGGGACCTCGAGCAGGGTTCGCAAAAGACGATACTTCATCACCCGGACCTCTTTCAGGCGGGCAGCCAGCGAAGGATCGCGCTGGGCTTTGTATGTAGCCAGTGATGCTCGTCCCCCTGGCAGGACGAGGATACTCTTCCCGGCCGGGTAGGAAGCCTCGGCCAGCGTGCGTCCCAGCAGGGCAGAGGCAAGGATATGGAACGCGTAGACGGTCTGTTCCTCCTCCTGCCACAGCTCTGTCCGCTCGTGGCGGGCTGTGGAAAAACCCAGCCGGCTGCCAAGGGCCCCCAGCATGCTTCTCACCTTGTTAAGCTCGGTACGCCGCAGCGAGGCTGTATCCTCCGGGCGGAGCATCCAGGCTCCCTCCTCCCGGGTCGCATACGAGCTCAGCACCGCGTAGATCATGCCCTTGGATGGCGTGAGTAATCCCGGGAAGCGTGGATAGAGGTCGTCCTCCACTTCCAGATAAATACTGGTGGGATGTCTCTGTAAAAACGTGACCACAGCCACTTCCACGCGGTCGGCCAGGGAGTCGCGGTAGCCGGCGGTGTGGTTGCTGCCCCACGTCCCGGTATCCACGCTTTCGCCCGTGGAATAATGGACCAGGCGGGAGTCTGCCTCCAGTGTACTTTGAATTAACGCCTGAACCAGGCGCAAAGTTTCATCGAACTCCTGGTCCCTTTTGCTCAGGGAGTGAGATTCGATCAGCGCGACCAGGCCTGCGGCGTGCACATGCAGATAACTGGCCGGCTCGCCGCGCTCCACCAGGTGTTCGTAAATGGCAGAACGAACGTCCTCCTGGTCCGGCTCCTCGACCTCCCGCTTCAGATGCTCCCCCCGCCGCCACAGGAGCTGGATGGGATCGTGCTCTGTGCGCAGCGCCAGGGATTGCAGGTCGAAGCCGGCCGAGCTTGCCGCCGTGAGCGTGGATGTGAGAAAGGACGGCTCTGCTTCGGGGAGCAAGCCGAAGAACGGCGTGTTGAGCGGGAGCAGGTCAAAGAGATGGGAAAAAGCGGCGTGCAGCGCGGTCGCATTCCAGGACCAGTCGTAGCGGCGCCGGCGCAGGGCGATCTTGAACGGCTCCACGGCCTCATGCCCCCACAACCAGCCGGCCCACAAAGCCGACAGCGTCCAGAATGCCTGGTTGGGCCGCGGCACCGAACCAACCACGGCGGCGATTGGGATCTCCTTTTTCAGCTCATGCGCCAGGCCCTTTAAACGACCTTCATAGATGCAGATGCCTCCGCTCTCGGGGATTTTTTGCGGCCAGGCCGCGCACGGCACTTCGGAGGCGGTCCTCGTCCACAGGCGGAATCCGTTTTCAAGCTGGCGCCATAAATTATCCTCCCGGAACTGGCCGGGGATGTGGAGCTGTTTGGGTCGCGGTCTTTCGGAGGGATGCGCCCACAGGGTGTTGCCTGCATCACAGGCCACCAGGATCAATCCTTCCAGGGCGCGCTTGCGCTCGGGTGAAAGGTACAGGGTGTCCAGGCGGTTGATCACGGTGGTCA
>JBLMZU010000287.1:0-4429 GCA_050258995.1 Bacteroidota bacterium | reverse complement strand
GGGACTACGCCTGCAAGATCTAGATAGCCGGATGCGGGCAGGCCAGCGGCTGGGAACCTGGCATGGATCACGTGTCTGCCGGGTAAAGGCGGCCGATCCCGGTATCCCCAGTCGCAGAGAGCCTGGCCTTAATTTGCTTTGGGGTTGTCCGGTACATCCGGCAGCATGCTGCTGCCTGCCAGGGGTTCGGCCCCGATCAGCTGGATGTCAGGCTGCATTTTGGTGCCGTTGCCATTCTGCGGTTTTTTGGCACTGGCGGGCATCTTCAGCTCGAACGGCAGGGCGTTCGTCTCCACGCCATCGATCAGCAGGCTGATCCAGACCGGCCCCGGGTCTTTGTCCAGGATCGGCAGATCTCCGGCCTTCAGCGTGAACTGGACACAGTCCCTTGCCCACGAGGCAGCGTCGATCGTCGCATTGGTGCGTTTGTGGTTGATGGCGACCATGACCCGGTCCTTCGGGTCCGGATTCCGCCCATCATCTCCCTTCAAGTATTGGCCCATCACCCGGATCTCTGTCCCGGGTCCGCCGGAGACCGGCGAGAGAGAGTTGATATGGGCAAAGGCCCGTTCCCGGCCCTCTTCCGTATACAGGGCGATCACGCTCATGGCTGTGCTCATGGCGCTTTCCATGCGCTCGATGGTCGTGGCGACGACATCGTTGCCAATCACGCCCTCCTGCACATACTCGCTCTGGATATAGGTGCTGTTCAAATTCAGCTCCCAGATGAAGTTTGTGAAGGCCGTCTCCAGCTGCACCAGGTTGGCAATGGAGTTCTGGATGTCGTTGAGCGGGCTCTTGATCAAGAGCGTGATGATGCCCGCGATGCCGCCGATGGAGGCAAACAGGCCGAAGAGTTTTTCCGCCGACTTGGGGTCTCCCGTAACAACAAGGAGGATGCCTGTGCCAACGATGACGACGCCCAGCGCAAAGGTGGCAACACTCAATTTCTGAATGATGCGCATGGTATCCGTCGCCTCGTGTACAGCATCGTCCAGGATCTTGGCGGCCTGGTCGCTGCGCCGCTTTGACGGCTCCAGGTAGTATTCGGAAAGCACTTTTTGACGGATCGCCTTTGCGCGGTCTTCGGCGACGATCGCCAGCGCCAGGGCATCCACCGCCTCGAGCTCGCCCACATTGGCCAGCGTGCGGGCCATGTGTTCCCGCAGGGTCAGGTCCTCCTCCCCGGGCAGCCGGTGGGCCAGATAGGGGACGGCATGGGTTCTCAGCTCAGCCTTGATGCTAATATACGCAGGATTGCCTGCCCCGTCCCTGTACTTTTCACTCTCAAAGAAGCGCGGAGAGCTCATCTCCGCCAGCTGCAGGGCGACCCGGCCCATCACCAGGGTTTTGCGGCGTTCCAGCTCCGTCTCCCAGAACAACTTTGCGAACTCCTGCAGCGGTTTCTGGCCCTCCCAGCCATTGTCCTTCACCAGCTGGTCAAGTTCTCCGTACTTCCCACCCCGGTCGATGAGAGACTTCATCCAGTCTTCCAACGGTGGCGGCGACTTCTCCTCCTGCGCCGTCTCAGGCGGGGCGGCCTCAGGCATGGCCGCCTCCAGCAGGAGCTTCCTTCGCTCCTCGTCCTTCTTCCTGCGCCACCACACCAGCTCCTTTGGATTCAACAAATACTTTTCCAGAAGACGATCCGCGTACAGGGGCGCCTCCTGGTTCAGGGCCTTGACCTTGAGGGCAATCTCCTCGTCGTCCTCGAATCGCAGCGGCTCGCGCAGCCGCTCGAGGAGCGGCAGGATCGCCGACTTGTTGGCGCGCAGCTCCAGCGAGGCGGCTTCCACCAGCTGGCTCCTGTCCGTTTCTGCGATCCAGTACCCCCACTTGCGGATCAGGGCGTTCATGACGGCCGGAGATTCCATCTCGACCAGCTCGTTGATGATATCGACGGCCAGGGCCCCCTTGCTCTCGAACTGTTCCAATAGGAACGCGCTGTTCTTCTCCGTGATCGGGATCAAATTGGTCTTCGCCGACCTTCGCACGTTGGGAAACCCGGATTCGAGCGCCAGCCGCCGCATGCGTGTCACCAGGTCACGCACGAACGAGCCGGGAATATAATCCTCATCCCTGCGCCCACTGGCCCGCCGGTAGACCCAGACCAGGGCCAGCTGGCACACCTGTTCCTCCTCGCTCTCCAGAGCGCCCAGGATAAAAGGCATGATCCGTTCCTTGTGAGGATAGCCCGGCTGTTTATCCTTCGTGGAAGGATCCTGTGTTTGCAGCGAGGCATCCCTGGGCGTTTCGGACAGGGCTTTTTCGCGTGCCTTGCGCATGGCCTCCTCCTGGGCTTTGAGCTGGGCCTGTTCCTGCTGGTCTGTCATCTCGTACAGCGTGTCCAGCTCGCGGGCGCCCTCCTTGAGCAGCAGGCCGCCGACCAGCCCGATCACTTTCCTGTCGACGTAGCTGTAGACGATTTCCCGGACGGCCTCCTTCATCGCCTGTTCCTCCACACGCAGGTCGATGGCCGCATAGGCGCGCAGACCCTGGCCGTGCTGCATGACGCAATCCCACAGGGCGTTCGACACCAGCATCCGCTCGCGGGGTGTGAAATACTGGTCGCACTCCCTCAGCCAGGAGATCATGTTCTGGCGGACGTCCTGATTGCCATCCTGCAATTCGCCCAGCATCAGGGACAGGATATTGTAGCGGCAGAGCAGGATGGCATCGCTGTCCTTTTCCTGCTCCGGTTTGGATTCGTCGATCAGGCTGTACACAATCGGGGTCAGCTCGGTTGTGGCATCGATCCAGCCCTGTTGCACGCCTTCCGTTTCGATCTGGAACCAGTTCGAATGGGCCGAGCGGTCGATGATCTTGACCCGGGTGCCCGGCTTCAGCTCGGGTGTTTTCTTCTCCCGGGTAATGAGAACATCCTCATACCACTTTATCTTTTCCTCGCCTCCTGCTTCCTCTTTTCCTTTCAACACCAGGCGGATCCTGCGCTTCATTATGTTCTCGTTGACAAAGTTCCGGACGCGGGGATCCACCAGGAAGACGGCCTGCTTCCAGCGCACAATGTCCGGGCCGGAGGCCGGGCCGGGCTGCGAGGGTGGGGAGGTGTTTTCCGGCTCAAAGATGACCTGCGGAATGGCGATCCGGGGCAGGAGGAGGCGGAAGAGCTCGGGATACGGCGTGAGGTCCACCAGCAGCTTGACGATATCTGCCATACGGGCGCGCGACGAAACGGCCCGGAATGCTTCCAGCAGCCTGGCGATGGCTTTCTTTTGGTCCTCCGAGCTCATCAACAAATGCCAGCCGACGCTCGTCTTCAGGAAGGCGACGCTTGCGCTGCGGTCCTGCGGATCGGCGCTTGCCAGCCTGTCGAACGCAATGTCGAGCATCCTGGTTGTGTTATCTTTGGCCTGGATCTTGAGGATCGCACGGGCAATGCCGTTGCTGGCATCGGGTTGACTGTCTGCCGCACCCAGCCGCGCCCATAAGGCTGCCAGGACCGCCTGCCTGACTTGCTTCTCCAGGCTCTCCTGGCCGGGTGGTTCCAGCTCGGCCAGGGCATCCGCCGCCTGTTCCCAGACCTGCTCGCGATCGTTCGCCAGAAATTTCAACAGTCTTTTCGCCAGCTCATTCCAGACCGGGCCCTTCTTCAGGAGGCTGACGATCGCCTTGAGCGCGGCGACGCGAATGGCCGTATCTTCGTCCGACGATACGACTGCCTCCAGCCGGTCCAGGACTTCGTCATCGATCACCTCGCAGCGCAGCACGAGGTCCTGCAGAGCCGCCTGGCGTTTGCTGTTCAGCTCGCGGATTGTCTCATCGCCTGCCCCCTCGCCTGGGGATTTGGAAAGGATGTCGAGCAGTTTGTAGATCTCTTGCGATACCATGAGTCCTCCCGCTGGTCATTCTGCATGATCAATGGTTCATTCTTCCGACAGGCACCGGGCGCGTATCTACCCTGCAGGGATCGTGGGTGCATCCATCAGCAGGTCCTCTGGGCGATACATTCTTCCCGTGCCATGTCACCTGCCTGCCGTCCAACGTGACGTTTAAGGCCGGCTGTCCTGCCGGCGTTCTGGATTTAAATGCGGAAATATCATCTTTTTCTGTCTCCCTGTTCGCATTATATATTTCCCAAACGGTATGCCGGATGCCCCTGCGGGAGCACCATGCCGTTTTTCAGAATATATAACTATGAATCATTATACAAACTGAATTTGAAATGTCAACGTTGGGAATAAATTCACATGCCGGTCTCCCGGGCGGGCTGCCGCGCCGATCCCGGACGATCCCGCCTCGAACTTGGTCCCGATCCGCCTGCATTCCGTGATAGGATGAAGGCAAACGTGACAGGTTCAGCGCAAACAGCCGGTTTTCGCCCAGTGCGGCGGTCTCCTCGTGTAGAATGTCTGTGGCTGGAAGAACAAATCACCTGTATTCCCGGCAAATCCAACCTGGTATGCAACAC
>JBLMZU010000286.1:0-5301 GCA_050258995.1 Bacteroidota bacterium | reverse complement strand
CTCTCAAGGTCAATTTCCCTGCGCCCGAGCTGTCTCTCCAAAACATCAGTGGCAAGACCCAGTCACTCTCCGATTTCAGAGGAAATGTTGTGCTGGTGAACAACTGGGCGACCTGGTGCCCTCCCTGCAAGGCAGAAATGCCCACGCTGGCAGCCTACTTCAATGAGCATAATCCGGAAGGCTTTACCATTGTTGCAATCGAGGCCGGCGAACCTCTGGAAAGCGTGGCGCAGTTTGCAAGTGATTACAACCTGAAATTTGCGGTCTGGCTGGATCCGGATGGCGCCTCACTCAAGGCGTTTGGAAATGGGAACCTTCCCAACTCGTACGTAATTGACCGCTCCGGCAATGTCCGCTATGCATGGACAGGCGAGATCAGCCGGGCCATGCTTGAAAAATATGTCACGCCATTATTGGCGGAGAACTAAAACGTTAGAGGTATTCCATGACAGAAACAAAACCACAACCCCGCGTGATCGTATTCAGCACACCTACCTGTTCCTTTTGTAATATGGCGAAGAAATATTTCCGGGAAAAAGGGATCAAGTTCAAGGATGTGGACGTCAGCCGCGACCCGGTCGCGGCACGTGACATGGTCCGCCGCTCCGGCCAGCAGGGCGTACCGGTCATCGATATTGGTGGAAAGATCGTGGTCGGATTCGACCGCCCAAGGATCGATAAATATCTTGGAATCTAAACTTCGGAGGTAATCATGGCAAAGAAAATCAATCTACAACCAATGGGCACCCGCGTGCTCATCCAACCACTGGACCAGGAAAGCAAAACCGCATCGGGTTTGCTGCTTCCCGAGACAGCAAAAGAAAAACCGCAAACCGGTTTGGTCGTAGCCGTGGGAGACGATGAGGAGATCAAGCTCAAAGTCAACGATAAGGTCTTGTTCGCCAAGTACAGCGGCACGGAATTCAAGCTGGATGGCTCCGAATATCTGCTGCTGGAATCTAGTGATGTGCTTGCAAAGTTTTTGAACTGAGTAACAAGGAACAAACTCCTTTCTGGGTTGTTGAAGCCCCTGCCGGGCAGCAGGGGCTTCAACTCATTAAGCGTTTTGTGCACACCCCCAGAATTGATTCCATCGGCATGAATTCATGCGGATCAATTACTGTTTCATCTGGCGCTTTTCCATATAACAAAATGTTGAACGTAATTCAAAAGTTAAAGAAGCAATTTCTGCCCATTCCAGGGGCGCAGATCGTGGATCATATTGAAAAGCCGCATTGATCCATGGTTGATTAATGGAACGATCCTTAATATATCCATAAAGATTCCCGTAAGCCAAAGTGATATATTAAGAAGAGGAAGGTGGTTTAGAAGTGAAACCCATTGCGATAAAACCAAACAGGGGATTGATGCATCCGATGGCAGACAAAAAAACTCTTTGCGTGAGATCAGAATGACTGCACCTGTTAAAACCCAGGCTCATCTCCTACATGGATTATCAAGTGATGAGGCTGCCCGCCTCTTCGCACAGAACGGCCCCAACTCAATTCCCGAAAGCAAGCCGCATCCCTGGCTGGCGTTCCTTAAGCATTTATGGGGACCCATCCCCTGGATGCTGGAAACCGTCATTATTCTTGAAGTGATCTTACAGAAATATGATGAAGCGATCATCATCGCCTTGCTGCTCCTGTTCAATGCAGCCTTAAGCACCGCCCAGGAAAAGAGGTCATCCGAGGCGCTTGCCATGTTAAGGCAACAATTGAAGCTAACCGCTCGGGTCCGGCGCGATGACAAATGGCAAACCCTACCTGCTGAGCAGTTGGTTCCCGGGGATGTGATCCATATCCGCATGGGGGACCTGCTCCCAGCGGATGTCACGCTGCTTGATGGTAGCATCCTTCTCGATCAATCCTCCCTAACGGGAGAATCCCTGCCTGTGGAAGTATCTTCCAATCAGACCGGATTCGCCGAAGCCATCGTGCGACATGGGGAGGCAACGGCCCAAGTCACTGCAACCGGATTAAAGACCCATTTCGGTCATACGGCAGACCTGGTTCGCCAGGCCAAAAACCGGAGCAACCTGGAAACAGTCATCCTCTCGGTAACCAGATCCCTGATGCTGCTAGATGGTTTGCTGGCACTTATTGTGATTGGGTATTCATTCTTTACTTCGATCACATTGTTGCAAATCCTCCCATTTGCGCTAATCCTCCTGGTGGCATCCGTACCAGTGGCGCTGCCTGCCACATTTGCAATCGCTACTGCCCTGGGAGCCCAGGAACTTTCGCACAAGGGTGTTCTGGTGACCCACCTGCCAGCCATTGAGGAAGCTGCAGGAATGGATGTGTTATGCAGTGACAAGACGGGGACTATCACGGAAAACCGGCTCAGTGTTACCAACTTGCATACTTATGGTCTTCTCAACGAGAACGATTTATTGCGCCTGGCAGCCATGGCGTGCGACCCGTCCACGCAGGATCCACTCGACCAGGCTATTCTGGACCGTGCAACGGAGCACGGTGTTTTGCCAGACTTTGAACTACGTTCCAAATTCCTGCCATTTGAACCGGCGACAAAGCGCTCTGAGGCTGTCTTCCGGCAAAATGAAGCACTCCTCAGTGTTGCAAAAGGTGCGCCCCACGCCATTGTGCCGCTGTGTGCTGAAGTGCCTGAAACGCTGGATCGTGATGTGAACCATCTGGCAGAGCAGGGATATCGCGTGCTGGCAGTCGCCCACGGCAGCGGACAGCAGCTTCAACTGTCCGGGCTGGTTTCCCTGCAGGATCCCCCTCGCTCTGATTCTACCGGGCTGATCCGTCAGATCCATGAACTTGGTATTCGTGTCATCATGGTTACCGGAGATGGGCTGTCTACGGCGCAGGCGGTGGCCCGTCTGGTAGGGATTGGAGATCATTCCTGTTCAGCGCAGTCCATGCAGGCAGATAGTGCGCCCGACCTCAATTGCGATGTATTTGCAGAAGTTCTTCCGGAGCACAAATTCAAACTTGTGCAGGTTGTTCAAAACGCCGGACACATTGTCGGCATGACAGGCGATGGGGTCAACGATGCACCGGCGCTCAAACAGGCCCAGGTAGGTATTGCGGTTTCCAATGCCGCGGATGTGGCCAAGGCCGCCGCCAGCCTGATCCTTACCAGCCCTGGCCTTGAGAACATCCTGTCTGCCATTCAGGTGAGCCGCCAGATTTATCAGAGAATGCTGACCTACACTCTCAATAAGATCATTAAGACCATCCAGATCGGCGCCTTTTTGAGTTTGGGGTTGCTCCTGACCGGCACGTTTGTCATCACACCGTTACTGGTAGTCTTGCTGCTGTTTGCTAACGATTTCGTGACAATGTCTATCGCAACCGACCAGGTGCGCGCTTCGCGCAAACCTGACCGCTGGAACGTACGCAGCATGCTATTGCCCAGTATCGGTTTAGCACTGCCATTGCTCGCTCTGACATTCGGTATTTTCCTGGCCGGGCAGAACCTGTTGCATTTAAACCTTGCACAACTGCAGACATTATCCTTCACCACTCTGGTCTTCACAGGCCAGGGTATGATCTATCTGGTGCGTGAGCGTCATCACTTCTGGGCATCGCACCCCGGAAAATGGATGATGCTGGCATCCGTCCTCGATATCCTTGTGATCTTTTTGCTGGCTTCTACTGGGACTCTCATGCAAGCCATCCCCTTATGGCTGGTACTGGCAAACCTGGTCGTGGTTGCTGCCGGGCTTTTCAGTCTGGATTTTCTCAAGATCTGGTTTTTCCAGAAATTCAAACTGCATTGAGAGGGAGACTTCAGGCACTAACACCGGCTTCCCGGTGACGTTGCCACATCCGCAACCCGAAACGTCCTGAGCACCGGGTAGCATGTTCTGCGATCGAGCTAAGTGCGAAAGCTGGAAACCTTACCGTGTGTTCAATCCGGGCAGAAGCATTATCTCATATCCAACTGCTCTACTTTTTCCATCAATCTTCAGGATATAACCTTCAGATCAAGCCCTTCAGCGATGGTCGGGAGGATGACATATTTGCACCCGTTACCCCTCTCGACCCAACCAAATCGGTCTTTCGACTGTTCGTCTTTTGTTTCGACAGGAAAACCGCCTTACCCTTGGAGGCGTGGATGTCCTGTATCTCGCTCCCCGGATCGACATAAAGCCTTATCTACCTGATTTCGACATCCGTACAGAGGATGTGCACGTTGGCGGGTATGAAACACAGAGCAAGGAGCAAGGCCCTATAAACTTCTTATCGAGACTTTCGTCAGCAGGCTCTATAGTATTCGATTGAGATTTGCATGCAAGGCTTTCCAAGTGTAAAAATTTCGAGCAAACTAGACTGCCATTACCGTCCTCTGCAAACTCATATCCACCGGAGAATTTTTTGATAGATAGTTCTTTAGAGCATCAATCGCACGAATATCCAGCTCCTGTCGATTGGCACCATACTTTTGGGGAACGCCCTGTGCAGTAACAAAAGCCGCTGTATATAGATGATCGGCTTTGATCGGCTGGCCCTGAACAAATAGTTCCTGAATGCGATTTCCTGGGCCATTCTCCACTTTCACGTAAACATTGAGGCCAAGCATCCGTTTTACATATCCACCCATCTGCTGAAAGGGATCCCGTGAAAAGGTATGTTCCAGATTTTCACCCAGCATGGTGCGAATCTCTTCACCGGTCAGGTCCACCGTCGAAAGAGGCGGGTTGACAGGAATAATATTCCACAGGTCATTCAAAGTGACCGGCCCCGGCACGACAGGGGCCCCATATCGCCAGCCGTTTGAAAACGCTATCTGCGCTCCCGTTTGTTCCATCAGGGATTGCAGAAGAAGATTATCCATAGTTGATTCGAACATGGTATTCCGGTTCAGAGCTATGGAAGTCTGACCTACCACCTGCTCCAATTCTTCACGGTAAGGAGTGAGTGCATCATCAATCAGCGACTGAACTTCTTTGTCTGGCGTAACAGCTTCCTCAACCACCTGGAGCGCATGTCGATAATTTACGACGTGATGATTCTCAACTTCAAGATCCAGTTGTCCTAAAAAAGATCCATGCGATCCTGACTGGATGATGATCGTATCTTCAACCTGTTTTGCCGTATACAGCCGATTGTGGGTGTGGCTGCTGAGAATGACATCAATCCCTTTGACCTCCTGGGCAAGCTTAACATCCTGAGGAAAGCCAAGATGGGATAGAACAATGATCAGGTCGACTTTCTCCTCAGATCGCAGGTTTTCAATGTGCCCTAAAACTTCCTCCTTTCCCAGCGTGAAATACAGGCCCTGACTGAAAGATGGCGGCATGGTCTTATCCACGATCGTGGATGC
>JBLMZU010000285.1:0-4027 GCA_050258995.1 Bacteroidota bacterium | reverse complement strand
CCATCTCCGACGCGATCCGCCGCGCCCGCTCGGGACTCAAGGACCCGTCACGCCCGATCGGCTCGTTCATCTTCATCGGCCCGTCCGGCGTCGGCAAGACCGAGCTGGCCAAGGCGCTGGCCTGGTTCATGTTCGACGACGAGGAAGCGCTGGTGCGCATCGATATGTCCGAGTACCGCGAGCAGCATACTGTGAGCCGGCTCTTCGGAGCGCCTCCGGGATACGTCGGGTACGAGGAAGGCGGCCAGTTAACGGAAGCCGTCCGGCGGCGCCCGTACAGGGTCATCCTGTTCGACGAGATCGAAAAGGCCCATCCCGAAGTTTGGAACGCACTGCTTCAGATCCTGGACGATGGCCGTCTGACCGATGGCCAGGGCAATATCGTGGACTTCCGCAACACCGTCCTGATCATGACATCCAACCTGGGTACCGAATATGTGCGCAAGGGAGGCACGCTTGGCTTCCTGCAGCCCAAGGCCTCCAATGAGGAGCGCGAGTCCCACGACAAGATCGAGAAGGCGCTCAAGGGCGCGTTCCGTCCCGAATTCCTTAACCGTATCGACGAAATCATCATGTTCTCGCCACTCTCCGTCGAGCAGATGGAGGAGATCGTTGTCCTGCAGATGAAGGAAGTGCAGGACCGCTTGAACGAATACAACATCGCCGTTGAGCTGACGGATGCAGCCCGCAAATGGCTAGCCAAGGCCGGTTACGACCCTGCCTTTGGAGCACGGCCGCTGCGTCGGGCGATCCAGAAGAATGTGGAGAGTCCGCTCTCGATGGAGTTGTTGAGCGGCAAGTACAAGGAGGGCGCCACCATCCTGGTGGATGTGGATGAGGAAAACAGCAAGGTCGTCTTCCATGCCTCCGAGCCGGTAAAGAAGAAGTCAAAGCAGCACGCAGAAGCTTAGGCGACAAGATGGCGGGAGCAGTTGACAAGCTGCTCCCGCTTTTTACGTCCAGTACTCTTGCAGGGTTTTGGATACGGCCCTGCTTGATAAAATACCATTCGCACAGGGCCTGTTGTCCTAATCAGGCACTTATCCACACCCACTAAGATAGGTCAAATATTTGAGGAGAAGTCCAAGTTATGGAAAATAACAGCCAGTCATCGTCGTCAGTACCCAAGATCGTGGGTGTGATTGTCGCAATTCTTGTATGTTGTGCGTGCGCACTGATTCTGGGGGCAGGAAGTGTTGGCTACAGCCTCTATCGGAATGTTCCGGGCCTCGCGACATCCTTTGTCCCGCCCGTTATTAATACATCCACACCACAGCCGACACCGCAACTGGAACGGCCATCCAGTGACTCGATAACAAGCACAACCATCCAGACTCTTGAAGGGGCAAATGTCCCGGAGAACGATCCCAACGAATTGGCATGCCGTCTGAAGTCTGTGTGCAACGTTCCCCAGACTGTCCAGGCAAAGACATACCAGGTGGGGGATAAGGAAAAGTTCTGGATCTCCAACTCTGACACGGCCGAGCACCGCCAGGGCAACTTTACCCTGCGCTACATCACCCCGCATTCCTACTTCTGGGCGGAAGACGGAACGAATGTCAACGAAAACGACATGAAGAAATTGATGGATACTTTTGAAAATAAAATCTATCCAACCGACCGCGAATTCTTCGGCAGTGAGGCGACCCCGGGCGTGGACAATGATCCGCACATTTATGTCCTGTACGCCCATGATATCGGCAGCAATGTTGCCGGGTATTACAATTCGTCAGACACCTATAACCCACAAGTCAAGGAATATTCCAATGCCCACGACACCTACGTGCTGGGCTCTACACAGGACCTGGGCGACCAGTATACCTATGCCACGCTCGCACATGAATTCGTGCACATGATCCAGAATGCCTCCGATCGCAACGACGTCTCCTGGATCAACGAAGGCTTTGCCGAGGTGGGCGCCTTCCTGAACAAGTACGATGTCGGCGGCGCCGATTGGGTCTACGTCCAGGATCCCGACCTGCAGCTCAATTCCTGGGTGGACAGCTCCTCCCCGGACTTCGGCCGCCACTACGGCCAGAGCTTTTTGTACCTGACCTACTTCCTCGACCGCTTTGGCAAGGAGGCCACGCAGGCACTCACCAAAAACCCCGAAAACGACCTGCCCAGCGTCGACGATACTCTGTCCAAGCTGAATATCACCGACCCGCAGACGGGCAAGGTGATCACCGCCGATGATGTCTTCATGGATTGGGCAGCCGCCCTTTATCTTAAGGATGGAAGTGTCGGTGACGGGCGCTACACATATAAAAACTATCCCGATGCGCCCCAGGTCAAGCCCTCCGATACCATTCGAGACTGCCCGACCTCCATCAGCAGCCAGGTCAACCAGTACGGGATCGACTACTACCCGATCGCCTGCACGGGCAATTACACCTTGAAATTCACCGGTTCCACGGTTACCGGGCTGCTGCCGGTGGATGCACACTCGGGTAATTACGTCTTCTGGTCGAACCGCGGCGATGAGTCGGATATGACGCTTACCCGCGAGTTTGACTTTACAAATGTCAGCGGCCCGATCAACCTGGACTATTCGATGTGGTATGACGTGGAGACCGATTACGACTACGTCTTCCTGGAGGCATCCACCGATGGTGGCAAGACCTGGCAGATCGTCAAGACGCCCTCCGGCACCGACAAGAATCCTTCGGGCAATTCATACGGCTGGGGCTATAACGGCCAGACCAACGGATGGGTCAATGAGACGGTCGATCTCTCCCAGTACGCCAGTCAAAAGACGCAGGTTCGTTTTGAATACATTACGGATGCCGCGCTGAACGGCGAAGGCTTTTTACTGGACGATGTGAAAGTGGACGCGGTCAACTATCACACAGACTTCGAAACGGATGACGGCGGCTGGCAGGGAGCCGGCTTCGTCCGCGTGGAAAATGTCCTTCCGCAGACCTACCGGCTGAGTCTCATCCTCAAGGGCGCCAACGGCACGACGGTAACACCCGTCACGGTCAACGCCGATCAAACGGCTGAAGTTCCCCTCTCCCTAAAGAATGGGGAAGAGGCAACTTTGATTGTGACCGGCACCACCCGCTTCACACGCCAGCCGGCTGCGTATCAAATTGAGATCAAGTAAGAAGGTAAACAGGTAGACGAGGAAACACGCTCATACTTGTCTACCGCCGGAGGTAACATGGCAACAGCACCAAAATCACAGGTATTACACATGGCCAACCTGGCCTCCTACCAGGAGGGCTCGGTCATCAGCCGGCAGATCACCAAGGAGGAGGCGGGCAACATCACCCTCTTCGCCTTTGACGAGGGGCAGGAGCTTAGCGAGCACACCGCGCCATTCGATGCACTGGTCCACGTGCTGGATGGTGAAGTGGAAGTCAGGATCTCAGGCAAGCCGTTCGCTCTTAAAGCAGGCGATGCCATCATCATGCCGGCCAACGATCCTCATGCATTGAAGGCAGTCACAAAGTTCAAAATGTTGCTGACAATGATCAGGAAATAGCGCCACCCTCGTCAGGGTTCCGGGAAAAGTTATGGAATTCCTGGTAAAACCTTCACATGCGTTTTAATTCAAAAATCCCGCAGTGTGCCCTGCGGGATTTTTCTATGCCACAACTGTTTCGGTCTTTCTCCTCAAGAACATGACTGACATGAGCAGGGGCGCCAGCGATAACAATCCGCCGATGACAGCCACCATCGTATATCCTGTTGCCGCGAAGATAAAGCCACTGCTCAGGCTGATGAATGCCGAGGCCAGGCCCACCAGCATGTCGCCCGTGCCCTGGGTGCGCGATCTTTCGATCGGGGAAAGCTGGTCTGAAAGCAGGGTCGAGCCGCCGACGAAGCAGAAGTTCCAGCCCACGCCAAGCAGGAACAGGGCAATGCCAAGAGGCACGACATCGGGAGAGAGCGGGGCCGTAATACAGGCCAGTAACAATGTGGCCGAGCCGAACAGGATCATCCTGCCGCGCCCCCATTTATCCAGCAGCCAGCCCGAAAAAAGGGACGGGGCATACATGCCGAAGGTATGCCCTGAAATGAC
>JBLMZU010000284.1:0-5666 GCA_050258995.1 Bacteroidota bacterium | reverse complement strand
TGCACCGGCACTGGCGTAGCCAGATCCCTTTTAGCTGGTGGCGTTTGCTCTGGTATTTTCCGGGATTGAGGAAAAGCTCCTGGCCGAGAGTCTGCGCTTTATCGACAAGGAGCAGACCCAGGTAACCCTCATGCACGTCGTTGAAAGCCCGGTGGCCCGCAGCCTGGGTACGGAAGGGGAGGACCTGGAGACATCCGCCGACCAGGGACGTCTGGAAAGGCTGGCGGAAATGCTGCAGGAGAATGGCATCAACACGGAATGGCGCATGGGCGCCGGTGAGCCCTCCTCCGAGCTGGCGACAATGATCAATACCATCAATGCAGAGATCGTTGTCCTGGGCAGCCATGGTCATACGGGGGTATCTGATTTGATCCATGGTACAGTCATCAGCAACCTGAGACACAGGGTGAAGGCCAGTGTCATGATCGTTCCACTGAGCGCAGGAGACTAATATTTCTCTCAAAACGAAGAGCCGGCCCTTTTGAGGGGGTCGGCTCTTTTATGTGTGGGGAACGATTGATTAGGGATTCGTCTGCTGTCCCCAGCCGCCCATCATGCCGCGGCCTGCGCCGTTCCGCATCATGCCACGACCGTACCCGTTGCCGCCCTGTCCACCTTGCATCGGGCAGCCGGTGCCATTGGCATTTCCGTAGCCGCGGCTTTGCATGCGCTGGAGCATCCAGTCGGCCTGGGCCTGGGTCATGATACCTGCCTTGACAACGTTCGCAAAGGCTTCCTTGTGCACATCGTTCAGGAATGAGGCAACATCCTCCTGTTTGATGCCGTTGTCGAGGGCGATCTGGACCATGGTCTTTCCGGCGGCGAACTGTTCCTCCACCTGGGCCTCGGTCAGGCCAAGTTTGTCGGCGAGTGCCTGTTCCACGTAATCATGCATCCAGCCCATCATGCCATATCCCGGGCCTGTGGGAGGCTGGGTCCCCTGGGCGAAAGCCACACCGACACCTACCACGGCAACTGCGATCAAAACGATACTGGTAATTAGAATGGTTTTCTTCATTTTGTTTTCTCCTGTGAAGGTTTTATTCTGTTCATAGGATACTCCCCCATTGTAAAGATCGTGTAAAGAATCACAAAAGATCGGGAAAAGAAATCAACGGGTTCGCGCGGTAATTTCTCTCGGAGGGCAGGTTTGTAACCCGCCTTACAGTCCACCGGATAATAAAGGTCCGGCTGCCCTCATCAGGGCGCTTTGCAGAATGCCGGAGCTACGCCAACAAGTTTCTCCTTCTCGTTGAGGTGGCAGGAGCAGCCCGGGAAGGCCTGCCGGTCATTATGCCCGGTCGAAAGGCTTGTTCACCTCCGTTACTTTCTGGAGCAGCTCATCCTTCATCTGCTGCGCAAGGGACGGATTGGCCGGATATAAATTCGTCATCTCTTCCGGGTCCTCGTTCAGGGCGTAGAACTCGAACTTTTCATAGTTATCCTTTGGGTAACTGTAATATGCCAGGCGATGATGATCACGGGTCAGGGACAGCGAATAATTCCTGAGAGGATAGAAGGAGGAGTTTGTCTTGGCGTCCATCGAGTAGATGCTGCGCCTTTCATCCTCCTCCCCGCCCAGTTTGGGCAGCAGCCTGCCTTCTGACCAGGGCGGGGTGGGATTGCCGGTCAGGTGCGTGAGCGTCGGCATCAGGTCCACGCTGCTTGTCAGGGTGTGGACATCCTGGCGGGCGGTCTGTCCCGGTGCGGAGACCAGTAATGGCACGTGGACGACCGGGTCGTAGAGCAGCGGCGTCCAGTGTCCCAGCTCGCCGCGCTCGAACAGCTCGCCGTGATCCGAAGTCACGAAGACATAGCTATTTTGGGTCAGGCCGGACTCTTCCAGGTGGTTGAACAGGCGGGCGACTTCATGGTCCCAGCTGGCGATGAACTCGTCATAGAACTCGCACTCGCGGGTCAGTCGATCCTGTTTATACTTCCGGTCCGACAGGTCATGGATGGGCTTGTCGGGTGGCGACCAGCCATCGGCAAAGGTGCCGTAGAACTCCCTGGTCGGGGCGTACGGCTCGTGCGGCGCATAAAAATGGATGTAGGCCAGCCCCGGCTGCTGGAGCCCGTTGAGCAGCCCGATCGCACCGTCCACCACGTCGGGCAGGCGATAAAGTTCGGTGGCGTCCGGCATGCCGAGCGGATATTCGCTTCCGTATTGATCGACGTTCTTCTTGCGGTCATACAGTGTGTACAACCGGGCCAGCGGGCCGAAGAACAAGGATGAATCAAAGCCCTCCCCCTTCTGCACCAGGTTATCCTCGATGCTCGCAAAGGAGATGCGCTCGTTTTTCTTCAAAAAGGGCACACCGTATAGATTGGTCTTTTGCACGTTGAACTTCCAGTAGTCCACGTGCTGATCCAGGGCCGGATTGACCTGCTGCAGCACCTGGTCGGCGAACTTGTTCTGGGCGAAGGCCAGTGTGGAATGGGTATCGGCCAGCACCGAGAATATGGTGTGATTGACATGCTCCCGGGCCAGGCCCGCGCCCAGTTGGAAGGCGCGGTGCGACCAGGGATGCATCCCGGTCAGAATGGAGGAGGTGCCCGGGACGGTGAAGTTGCCCGCCGAGTAATGGCTGTGATAGACGGTCGCCTTTTCGGCAAACTTCTCCAGGTTCGGCATGGTGTGTCGCCGGTAGCCGTACAGCGACACATGGTGCTGGGACCAGGCGTCGAAGACGATGATGATGATATTGGGCCTGGACGTGTCGAGGCCCCTTGCCATTTGGACGATCGGTCGGGAGTAAATTCCTACGGGGACAAGTGAGATCAGCTTGAGGAATTCGCGTCGGGAAAGGCCGCGAGCTCTGTGCATGTGTTCTCCATACTTATAAAAGATTTTGATACAGGACAATCAGAAGGGCAAAAAGTCCAAGAGGGACATAGATGAAGAGCATGATCTGGATGCGGTCCTGGATGCTGCCCAGGATCCGCTGGACCCGCGGCCGGGAGTGGATTAGCAGGATCAGCCCCACGCTCAAGGCGATGGGGATCACGATAAAAGCTGCTAGCGGGAGGAGCGCGGGAAATTCATTCGCAAGCATCAGTTTCTGGAAGAGAATGGACGCGGTGGTGGCAATGACCAGGATGATAAAACCCTTGAATGCAAACCCATCTCTCAGCCAGCGTGCGGGCAGCACGGCGCTCACCAGTGCCAGGATGGCCGTAACCGCCAGGCTTTCGAGCAGGGTGAAGGCCATCATGAAGGCAAAGATGCTGCCGATCTCACCCATGGTGAAGTACAAAATGAAGGAGGAAAGCTTGTTGAGAAAGCCCAGAAGGACCCAGGTATAACATACGAAAACGGCGACACCGAAAACAGACAGCAGCTCACTTCGAATTGGGAATCGTCTTTTGATCCGATCCAAACCGTCCCTTGCCTTTCTGCCGGGAGCCTGCGCACTCCATGCGGCAATGAACTCATTCCACACTTGCTTGTACGATGTCCAGACCCGGGTGTGGAATGCAGCAACGTTCCAGGGACGATGTCCCGGGCTGTGCATCTTTTTTCTGTTTGCCGCCTGTCTCATAAATTACTTTACTTTTGGACAGGATTCGCGAGCTTACTTCCAATAAAGTAAAGTGAATGATGCGGGACTATGTAATTTCCTCGATGAACTCTGCAATTCGTTACGGGTTTCCCGCAGCGATGATGGCTGACTCCCCCGGGTGTTGCAAACTACCGTGTTCGCAGATTATACATGATTTGTGGGCATATCGTACAAATGTGGGATGAATACGAGTATTCGTCATTGCTTCGTCGTGAAAAGTGCACGCCTCCCTCCATTGACGGACGATCTCTTTGACCGGGCAGCAGTTGTACGGCTGCCCGGTCAAAGCAGCTTTTTATTCCTCTTCCCCGGCCAGCAGCTTGATCCTCTCCCAGGGCTTGAGGCTTTCGTCTTCGGCCAGGATAGAGCGCAGCTCGTACATTTCATCCCGAAGGGCAGCGGCCTTTTCGAACTCCAGGTTGCGGGAGGCTTCCTTCATCTGCTTCTCCACCTCGGCGATGATGCGCTGCAGCTCCTTGCGGGGCAGAGCGCCGGCGTCCTTGACGTTGTACTCGCCGCGCATGTCGGCCACGGCCCTGGGGCTCATCTCCTCGGTCAGGTCGTGGATGGCCTTGTGGATGCTGATCGGGGTAATGCCATGCTCTTCATTATATTTGAGCTGCTTGGCGCGGCGGCGGTTGGTCTCGTCGATGGCGAACTTCATCGAGTCGGTCATCCGGTCCGCATACATGATCACCCGGCCGCTCGAATGGCGGGCGGCGCGGCCGATGGTCTGGATCAGGGCTGTGCCGGAGCGGAGGAAGCCTTCCTTGTCCGCATCCAGGATGGCGACCAGGGAGACTTCGGGCAGGTCAAGTCCTTCCCGCAGCAGGTTGATGCCGACCAGCACGTCGAACACGCCCAGGCGCAGGTCACGCAGGATGCCGATGCGCTCGAGCGTCTCGACTTCCGAGTGCAGGTAATGGACCTTCATGCCCAGTTCCTGCAGGTACTCAGATAGATCCTCGGACATACGCTTCGTCAGGGTGGTGACCAGGACGCGCTCGTGTTTTTCCACCCGCTGCCGTATCTCGCCGACCAGGTCATCCACCTGGCCCTTGGTGGGGCGCACTTCCACTTCCGGGTCGATGAGGCCGGTCGGGCGGATGATCTGCTCGACCACCTGGTCCGCCTTGGCGAGCTCGTAGGGCCCCGGCGTGGCGGAGGTATAGATGGTGTCGCCCATGACCTGCTCGAACTCGTCGAACTTCAGGGGGCGGTTATCGATCGCGCTGGGCAGGCGGAAGCCGTACTCGACCAGGGTCTCCTTGCGGGCCCGGTCGCCGTTGTACATGCCGCGGATCTGCGGGACGGTCATGTGGCTCTCGTCAATCACCAGCAGGTAATCGCTGGGCAGGAAGTCGATCATCGTCCAGGGATGCGTGCCGGGGGCGCGGCCGTCCAGGTGGCGCGAGTAGTTCTCGATGCCGGAGCAGTAGCCGACCTCCTTGAGCATCTCCAGGTCGTAGCGGGTGCGCTGCTCAAGGCGCTGGGCTTCGAGGTACTTGCCCGTCTCCTTGAACTGGGCCATACGCTCGTCCAGCTCGGCTTCGATGTTCTTGATCGCATCCTTCATCCGGTCGGCATCCGTCAGGTACTGCTTGGCCGGGTAGATGGACACTTCCTTTGGCTGGTCGTAGATCTCGCCGGTTAGCGGGTTGACCTGCATGATGCTCTCCACCTCGTCGCCGAAGAAGGTAATGCGGTAGGCCTTCCTGTCCTCGTAGGCCGGGATGATCTCGAGCGTATCGCCGCGCACCCGGAAGGTGCCGGGCTTCAGCTCCATGTCGTTGCGCTGGTATTGGGACTCGATCAGCTGCCTGAGAAGTGCATTCCGGCGGTAGAGCTCCCCTACCTGCAGCACCACCGTGCCCTTGCCGAACTCCTCCGGCGAGCCCAACCCGTAAATGCAGGACACCGAGGCGACGATGATCACGTCCCGGCGCGAGACCAGAGCGGTGGTGGCCGCCAGGCGCAGACGCTCGATCTCCTCGTTGATCTCAGTCTCCTTTTCGATGTACAGGTCGTGCCGCGGCACGTAGGCCTCCGGCTGGTAGTAGTCGTAGTACGAGACGAAATAAGAAACGGCGTTCTCGGGGAAGA
>JBLMZU010000283.1:0-12797 GCA_050258995.1 Bacteroidota bacterium | reverse complement strand
TCCTGATCGGCATGGGTTTGCTTCACCTGGGAATTACCTCCTACATCCTGCGCGTGGTGATCGGGCTGATGACGGTCCTCTCCGGGTTTGAGATCCTCTACGCAGCCGTGGAAGGATCGATCCTTGTGGCTGCCCTGCTCGCCACCATCAATCTTGGGCTGGCACTGGTCGGTGCCTATCTGTTGATCGCCCAGAACAACGCGGAACAGGTGAAGGAAGCCGGCATGGAAATGGACATCGAATGAACGCACCGTTCATTTGGATCATTTTTCCGCTTGGGATTGGGTTTCTTTTGTTGTTCATCACCAACCAGCGCGTGTTGAGCATCCTGGGCGGCCTGGTCGGTTTGTTCCTTGCTGCAACCGCACAGTTCATCCCCATTGATACCGCTTTGAACATTGCCAGCTTCTCTCTTAAGATCCAGTCCTCGGCCACGTTCTTTGGACGCTCGCTCCTCATCCTACCGGCTGAAGGTTCATTGCTGACGATCATTTACGGCGCAGTAGCCTTATGGTTCTTTGGTGCAGAGGCGGCCAATACCGCCAAGCGTCTGGTTCCGATCGGCTTTATGATCACAGCGCTCATGGTGGCTTCCCTCGCGGTGGAGCCATTCCTGTACGCCGCTTTGTTCATCCAGATGGCGATCCTGCTGGCGATCCCGCTCATGACCAATATTTACACGGCTCCCAGCAAAGGGATCACACGCTTTCTTGTCTACCAGACCCTGGCGATGCCGTTCATCCTGCTGGCCGGCTGGCTTCTGGGCGGCGTGGAAAGCAGCCCGGGTGACCTGGCTCTCGTCACGCAATCAGCATCCATTCTAGGGCTGGGATTTGCCTTTCTCCTGGCGATTTTTCCCCTTTACACCTGGATCCCCATGCTCGCCGAAGAAGTCTCCCCCTACATCCTGGCTTTTCTGCTCTGGATCCTGCCGACCGTCACGATCATTTTCTGCGCCGGTTTCATCGACCGGTATTCCTGGATCCGCACCTCGCCGCAGCTGATCACCGCTCTCCGCCTTGCCGGGCTGGCCATGCTGGTGACCGGCGGTGTGTTTGCCGCCTTCCAGAGGAACCTGGCCCGCATCATGTCGTACGGTGCCATCGCAGAAACCGGCTTCTCCATGCTGGCCCTGAGCCTGGATGTTCGGATCGGTGTCCCTGTTTTATTCATGCTCATCCCGGCCCGGGCCCTGGGGTTGGCGGTCTGGTCCCTGGCGGTGACGGTGATCAAGGGCCATGTGCAGACCCTGCGCTTCGGCGCGACCCAGGGCATCCTGCGGGTGCTGCCCTTCGCCGGGGCCGGGATGATCATCGCTGCGCTGTCCACCAGCAGTTTTCCCCTGCTGGCAGGATTTCCCGGCCGGCTGGCCTTATGGGAGAGCCTGGCCCGGAATTCGCTCACGGCGGCCCTGTGGATGGGGATCGGCATTGCCGGCCTGCTGACCAGCACGATCCGCTCCCTGGCCGTGATCAGTATGGCCGAGGAGTACACGAGCTGGAAGCCGCGCGAAACCCTCGCCCAACGGATCATGCTCGGGCTGGGCGTGACCGGCCTTTTTATCCTGGGAATCTTCCCCCAGACAATCCAGTATTTTCTTAGAAATCTGCCGCTCATGTTCGAGCATTTGGGGCATTAAAACGCCGAAACTGGCAGGCGGTATAATCGACTCCATGTACCCAACCGGAGGACCCCATGGAATTTGAACAACTCGTCAAACGAATCGAATGGCTCGACGAAGAGCACCGCAAGACGAGGGCGGGCATCACACGCCTGGAAGAGCGAATGACCGCGCTGGAGGCGAATATTGACCGGGTCGCCGAACAGTTGAAACCCTTACCCAAGCAAATTGCAGAGATCGCCGGCACGACGGCCCGTTTTGACCAATTCGACGCCATCTTCGCCAAACAGCGCGACGATATGAAACAGGCGATCGATGAGATCGAAAAAAGATACCAGAAACGGGAACTGGAAATTACCAAGAGACATCACGAAGACCTGGAGCCGTTTCACCGGGCGATCGATGAGTTACGTAGAAGGATCGAGAGCGAGTTTCCTCCCATCAAGCATGACTTAAAGGCACGCATCCTGGAGGAAGCACGCTTGAACGAAGCCATCAAGGAATTAAAGCCGCCCATCGACGATGCGGTGCGCATTGCCCAGGAAGCCGTCCGCACGCAGAATGTGTTCGAGGAGGCCCGCCGACAGGAGGCAAAGCGCGTCGCCGACCTGGCGGGAGAGCTGACCGCGCTCCGCAAACGGATCGACGAGATCCGCTCCCGGACGGATCTTCGGGATGACAACATCAAGAATATGGACACCCGCATCCGGGAGATGCAGCTCTCCGAGTCGGACCGCAAGGCCGCCCAGATCGCGTTCATCGAGCAGCAGACCATTGCCCAGATCGACCGCGACCGTTCATACAAGGAGTGGAAGGAAAAGTTCGATTCGATCAAGGTCCAGACCCAGGCCTTCGACGCCCAGGTCCTTGCTCTCGAAGAGGCGCTGCGGAAATCCAGCCGGGCACAGGAGACTTATACCGAGCTCAACACCAAGCTCGAGCGCCGCATCAGCGAAGTGACCGAGATGCAGCGCCTGGCCGAAGACCGGATCAGGCAGGAATGGGTGACATTCAAAGCCGACGACCAGAAGCGCTGGACGGGCTATACACTTACACAGGATGAAGGCGTCAAGGATGTCCGCCGTCTGCTCGTGAAGATCGAGGAGCGCATTCCTCCGATCGAGGATTTGATCGAGAACATCCAGGACCAGGTGCACCAGACCACATCCGCAACCGAGCAGCAGCTCCAGGAATTAATGAATGTGGCCCATGAATGGCTCTCGGCCTACGAGCGCATCATGGGACACGGCAAGGCTGCCAGGAAGACGGCCAAGAAGTAATACCAATCCAAACATGCATCTTTCCTCTTTCTTCTTTGCCATCAAAAAAGAGGAGAGAGGAAAGATTTTGATTCATGCGCGTACTAGGAACGGCAGGTCACGTCGATCATGGCAAGTCCACTCTTATCGCCGCGCTGACGGGAGTGCACCCGGACCGGCTCAAGGAAGAGCAGGCCCGCGAGATGACCATCGAGCTTGGGTTCGGCTGGCTCACGCTGCCAAACGGCGAGGAGGTGGGCATTGTGGATGTGCCCGGGCACCGCGACTTCATCGAGAACATGCTGTCGGGGATCGGCGGCATCGACGCGGCGCTGCTGGTCATCGCGGCCGACGAAGGCGTGATGCCCCAGACCCGCGAGCACCTGGCGATTCTCGACCTGCTGCAGATCCCTGCCGGCCTGATCGTGCTGACCAAGACAGACCTGGCGCCCGACCCGGACTGGCTGGATCTGATCGAAGCCGATATACGCGCCGCCGTGCAGGCCACCGTCCTGCAGGATGCTCCCATTGTCCGCGTTTCTGCTAAAACCAAAACAAACCTCGGCTCCCTCCTTTCGAATATCCAGGCCATCCTCGAGGGTAAACCGCACAGGCCCGACCTCAACCGCCCGCGCCTGCCCGTGGACCGCGTCTTCACCATGAGCGGCTTCGGGACCATCGTCACCGGCACGCTGTCTGATGGGCACCTGTCCGTGGGGGAGGACGTGGAGATTTTACCTGCGGGCCAAAGAGGGCGGATCCGCGGCTTGCAGACTCACAAGAAGAAGGAAGAGACGGCCGTCCCCGGCTCACGTACGGCAGTCAACGTTTCGGGAGTGGAGGCCGAGTCGATCCGGCGCGGTGACGTTCTCGTGCATCCCGGTCAATACCAGCCGACCCGGCGGCTGGACGCGCGCTTCCTGTTGCTCAAGGATGTCTCCGCGCCCATCAAACACGGAGATGAGGTCAAGTTCTTTACCGGCGCCAGCGAGACCGTTGCCATGCTCAGGCTGCTCGGGAAGGATAAGCTCGATCCCGGCGAAGAAGGCTGGATCCAGCTCGAGCTGCGCGATCCGGCCGTGGCGGTGCGCGGCGACCGCTATATCCTGCGGCGCCCGTCACCCGGTGAAACGCTTGGCGGCGGCATGATCGTCGATCACCAACCCAGGGGACGTCACAAACGTTTCGATCAGGATATCCTGAAGTCTCTCGAATCGTTATCCCGGGGAACGCCTGCAGAAATTCTGTATGAAGCGGCACTGGCTCTAAAGACAGCCCCTCTACGCGAGATGGTTGGCCGTTCGCGCCTCGAGGCATCCGATGCCGGGCTGGCAATCCAGGAACTGCTCCTTGCAAATTCCATTCTTCCCCTGGAGGACGGCCAACTCAGCATCCAGAGCGACCTGCTCGTGATCGCCATTCCCTACTGGAACTCCCTGCGCGAGGAGACAGTACAAACGGTGAAAGCCTATCACACGGCCCATCCTTTGCGGCGCGGGATCCCGCGCGAAGAGCTCAAGAGCAGACTCAAATTATCGTCGCGCATCTTCAATGCAGTTGTTCATAAGTTGACCGGCGAGGGGTTGCTGGTAGATCGCTCGCCCTTTATTGCCATGCCCGGCCACGAGATCGCCTTTGATCCCGGCCAGCAGACAAAGATCCAGGGCTTGAAGCGAAGGTTTGAGCAAAATCCGTTCAATCCACCCAGCCTGAAGGAGTGCCAGGCGGAGGTGGGTGCAGACGTGATGAACGCCCTGGTCGAAATGGGCGAATTCGTCCCGGTCTCGAGCGATGTCATTTTCCGCAAACAGGATTACAAACAGGCCGTGCAAACCATACGCCAACAGCTCCTGCAAAGCGATAGGATCACTCTGGCGGAAGTCCGTGATCTGTTCAGCACCAGCCGCAAATACGCCCAGGCCCTACTCGAGCATCTGGATGCCATTGGAGTGACCGTTCGGGATGGAGATTTTCGAAAGCTGAGGAAGAAATAGGGTTTCATGATCTTTTCCAAAATTGCTGCCGACTCCAAGTACAATTGGAATGTCCATGGTAAGAGTGCCGGTCCCCGGCAAAATCCTTTTTCCAACCTCAAATGAACACCATGAGATCCCTGTAACAATAGGAGCGAACATGTGCGGACGATTTACCCTGACCGTCGATCCTGCCGATCTGCAGGACACCTTCCAGAATTACAGTTTTCCTGAAAAATTTGCCCCACGTTACAACATCGCACCCACCCAGCCCGTGCTGGCCATCCCAAACGACGAGAGCAACGCGGCGGACTTTTTCCTGTGGGGGCTGATCCCCATGTGGGCCAAGGACCCGTCAATTGGCAGCCGGATGATTAATGCCCGGGCCGAGACCCTGGCCGAAAAGCCATCCTTTCGAGGCAGCCTGAAGTACAAACGCTGCCTGATCCTGGCGGACGGATTTTATGAGTGGAGAATCAGCCCGGGCGGGAAGGCAAAAATTCCCTACTTTATTCATATGAACGACCGCAAGCCGTTTGCCTTCGCCGGACTGTGGGATTCGTGGAACAGCCCGGACGGCTCGCTGGTCAAAACCTGCACGATCATCACCACCGAGCCAAATGACCTGATGACACTGATCCACAACCGGATGCCGGCCATCCTGCCCCCGCGTGATTATGGCAAATGGCTGGATCCCTCGCCGCAGACGCCAGATGCCCTTCTGCCGTTGATCAAGCCTTATCCTGCCGAACAGATGAACGCCTACCCTGTCAGCACCCAGGTGAACAAGCCTGAGAACGACAACCCGGAGCTGGTCGTCCAAGTCAAATAAGGAATGCAAAGTTCAAAGTCTTCGTTGATCGCGGTGCGCTACCCCGCGCTGGCCTCCCGCGACTATGTCCTGTTCGTCACCGGACAACTGATCTCCGTGATCGGCACGTGGATGCAAGCCACGGCTCTGCCCTATCTCGCCTATCGCATGACCGGTCGCCCCCTCGACCTGGGCCTGATCGGCTTCGCCAGCACCCTTCCCACCCTGCTGTTCGCCCTGCCGGCCGGCGTCCTCGTGGAGCGCTGGGACAAACGCAGAACCGTCATCATCTTCCAGGCGATCATGTCCCTGCAGGCCTTTGCACTGGCGTATCTTTCGTATACCGGGAAGATTCAGATGTGGCAGATCATCTTCCTGGCCTTCTTCTACGGCTCCGCGGTGGCAGTGGAGGTGACGGCCCGCCAGTCGATGCTGATCGAGCTGACCGGCCGCGAATCTTTACAGAGCGCCATCGCCCTCCAGACGACTGCCTTCAACGTTGGCCGCGTGATCGGACCGGTATGTGCCGCCTGGATCATGGCCGTGACTGGCAGCGCCTCGGCTGTATTCCTGGCAAACGGCATCAGCTTTCTCTTTGTGATCGCCGGCCTATTCCTGGCCCGCACTCCTTACAAGGTGGATCACGAAAATGGTTTACAGAGAGACCTGGCAGGTGAGTTCAAAGAAGGCCTCACCTACATCAAAAATAACGCCCTGGTCCTTTCCATTGTCCTGATGGCGGCGCTGGTTGGCTTCTTCGGCATTCCACTGACGCAGCAAATCCCGGCCCTGGCCCGGTCTGTCTTAAGGCCCCTTCTCGAAACCGAAACGTTGATCGCCACACGGACCAGCAGCCTGTATGCCGCCCAGGGTGTGGGGGCGCTGGTTGCCGCGTTCATGGCCGCCTCCATGCCCAACTCAAACAAGCAAAAATGGCTCCTCCTGGGACAGGTCGCTTTCATTTTTCCCATCATTGCCCTGGGACTGATTACACGGGTCAATGCTGCCCTGCTCCTGCTTGTCCTGATCGGCTGGGGAACCGTGACCCAGCTCGTGATGATGAATACCATCGTACAGACCGACGTTCCCGATACCCTGCGCGGCCGGGTCTTCAGCGTCTATTTTTGGGCGTTGCAGGGCGTTGCCCCGTTTGGGAGCATTGTTATCGGCTGGATCGCTCAAAACTGGAGTGTGCCCAGCGCCGCCGTATTTTCCGGCACGATTTGCCTGGTGGGCATTGTCACCATACGGCTCGCCATCGGCAGACGCCAGCAAATCGTCGGCTTAACGTCAGATAAGCGCCCGGGAACGTGACCGGGAGCCTGTGATATGATTTGCCGTTTGGAGAACGAAGCTTAACATGGACAACAACAAACTTCCATCCGAAAAGGACCGCGGGGTGCCAGGCATTTTTGGCCGCCTGGTGGATACTTTTGTGGGGATCGGTTTGGGCGAATTTTTCCTAAGAACCGGGACCACAGTATTATCCATCGCCCTGCTTGTGGGAGTGGTCTGGCTGCTGCGGATCTTCTACCTGCAGGGCACGCAAACTGCCGAAGCCTCCGCCGGTACCGTCCAAACGGCGCCGACCGCCTCTATGAGTGGCCTGGGGACATCCCAACAGGTGAGCCTGGATACTTTTAGCGGAATCCCAAGACTTGCACAGGTGCACACCATCATCCCATCCCGCCCGCGCGAGGATGTGGAAAAATATACCGTACTGAAGGGCGACACGGTCTTTGGGATCGCGGAAAAATTTGGTCTGAAGCCGGAAACGGTGCTTTGGGCAAACTATTACACCCTGCTGGACGATCCGCACGCCCTCAAGCCGGGCCAGGAATTGAACATCCTTCCGATTGATGGAACTTACCATGAGTGGCAGCAGGGCGAAGGGTTGAACGGCATCGCCAAGTACTACGGTGTAAAGCCGGAGGACATTATCGATTTTCCGGCCAATAACCTGGACGCCTCCGCCATTGGTGATTTTGCAAACCCGAATATCAAGCCCGGGACCTGGCTGGTCATTCCAGGTGGACATCGTGAATTTATCTCCTGGAGCGCGCCCCTGGGCGTGACCCGAGAAAATCCGGCTTCCGCCCGCGTCCTTGGCCCGGGTGCCTGTGACCCGATCAGCGGCGGCGCCATTGGCTATGGCACGTTCATCTGGCCGGCCAACAACCACTACCTCTCTGGCTTCGATTATTCGCCGAGCACGAACCACTGGGGCATCGACATCGCCGGCAATGAAGGCGAGGCGGTCTACGCCACCGACGCAGGCGTGGTCGTGTATGCCGGCTGGAATAATTACGGCTACGGCAACATGATCATGGTCGACCACGGCAATAACTTCCAGTCGCTGTACGCCCACCTGAGCGCCATCAACGTGGGATGTGGTCAAAGTGTGGGCCAGGGCGACGTGATCGGCGCGATCGGCACCACCGGTCACTCGAGCGGACCTCACCTGCATTTCGAGATCCGGTCCCTATCCTCCCATGTCAACCCCTGGGACGTGCTGCCCCCGGCAAAATGATCAATTCATCCCAGGGAACACAGAAAAATTCAACCCTGTGTTCCCTGGGATGAGATAGACTCTCTACCTTGCACGCGGCGTATATCTCGACTATAATCTGGGTCGCTTTGGGCGCATAGCTCAGTTGGTTAGAGCGCTACTATCACACAGTAGAGGCCCGGGGTTCGAGTCCCTGTGCGCCCACCAAAGAACGAGTCGCGAGGCTCGTTTTTCGTTTATCGAATTCAGGAAATCCCGCCTGCTCAGGTGAAAACCATAGCAGGGTTTTGCACCCCTCGTTTTCTCATATTGAGAAGGATATGTTTTATAATTCCAAGACCATGCCCTCCAGAACCAACGAAGCCTGGCTCTCAGATCTGCGAAGTAACGGCCCCGAGCGCGAAGCCGCGCTCGAGGATCTGCGCGTGATTATCCAGAAGGGCTTACCTTATGCCCTGTCCCGCTGGCTTTCCCCGGACCAGCCGCAATTCAGCTCATTGATCGATGAGGTGACCCAGGAGACCCTCCTGCGCGTCCTCGACCAGCTGGATACCTTCGAAGGCCGCAGCCAGTTCACGACCTGGGTGCATAAGATCGCGGTGCGCATCGCCCTGACCGAGCTCCGCCGCAAGCGCTGGCGCGATGCCTCTTTGGATGAGCTGACGGAAAACGAAGATGTGCCGCCTCCCCCGGGTCTGCTCGCCGATGCGCAGGCCGGACCCGAGACCTCGGCCGAGCGCGCCGACATGCTGGTCCGCGTCCGCCGCATCATCGACGAGGAGCTGACGGACCGCCAGCGCGAAGCCCTGATCCTGCTTGGCGTGCAGGACATGCCGATGGAAGACGCAGCCCGCAAGCTCCATACCAACCGGAATGCGCTCTACAAGCTTCTGCACGACGCGCGCCTGCGGCTCAAGCGCCGGCTCTCCATGGAGGATATCTCGCCTCACGATGTCCTTACACTTTTCGAACAAAAGTAGGAGCGGGGTAAGATTAACAGTTTGTTAATCATCAAAGACGCAGATTATGAACATACCGGATATTATCAAACGGATACGTCACAGCCTTGGCTTGCAGAAGGAACTCCCCCAGGAAACAGTCATTGGCATCATGCGCGTCCTGGAGACCATGCCTGATGAAGAGATCACCTGTGAGGATCTATACGCCAGGCTGGACGAATACGTCGAGCGCGAAATGGATCAGAAGGACGCGGCTCAGATCATGCCGATCCTCCGCGAGCACCTGGATGTATGTCCCGAGTGCTGCGAGGAATACGAAGCCTTGCTGGATGTGCTGAACAAGTCCTCCAAGGAAAAAAAGCTGTAAAACAGATCGCCCTGCGATTTTAGAAGCTCGCAGGGCGATTTTTTATTTGGCGAACATTTTCTCCCCGGCCCGGATCGGCACCTTCAGCCGGTTCTCCTGCGGTGTCAGTGGACAGGACCACATCTCGTTATACGCACAGTATGGATTATAGGCCAGGTTGAAATCCACAAAGAAGTGATTGCCAGGCAGGTCTTCCGGTTCCAGGTATCGGCCAGCCGGATACGTTTCCTTCCCGGCCAAAGAATCCACAAAGGGCAGGAAGTATCCGTTTTCGTTCTGGTAGATGGTCAGCTCGGCCTCCTCCCCCTCCACCTGAAACTTGAATCTTCCATAACGAGTGTACTCCTGGACGCCGCCCGTCGAGGTTTGCATCATCATTGGCTGCTGATCCTTGAGCGGCTCCACGGTCACCTCCAGGCGAAGCGCCTCGTTCTCAGGAAAGTACTGCAAACCCGTAAAGCCGCGGCGTTGTTCCGGTGTCAGCGGACTCTGCGGGTGTCGGCGGAAAAACTCATCCTTTTCGGTGCGAAACTCGGTCAGTTCACTCATAAAACCTCCAATGATCTGTCTCCTAGACCGGAGGTGATCTTGAATTCTTACAGGGCTGTCCCTGATCGAAGATGATCCCAAGGGCTTGCCGAAGGAAATCTATTGAAACTTCCAAAACCTTCGGGAAGTTTAGGATCACACCTACTCACTCTTGCGAATCCGTCTATCTTATGCTATCTTTATTTTTAAAGAACCATATTTTATGGCATTGAACTCCAGGACCGTTTTGATCATAGAAGATGAAACAGATGCCGCTGACCTCTTCGCGGAAATGATGCGAGTCAGCGGCTTTCGTGTCTTAAAGTTGAATAGCAGTGCCCCGGCGCTCGCCATGATGACGGCCGAAAAACCGGATGTGGTGATCCTTGATATTATGATGCCCGAAATGTCGGGGCTGGACATCCTGCGCCAGATGCGCCGCAACCCGGACCTGAAAGGCATTCCGGTGGTGGTCGTTTCAGCGATGAGCCTGCCGGCGGATATCAAAAGCGGCATGGAGGCAGGTGCTTCCATGTATCTTACCAAGCCTGTCGGCGTCCTGGAATTGAGGCAGGCTGTCGACCGGGCACTCGGAAATCAGGCAGGGTGACTTTTTATTTATGAGCATGCTGCGCGCCTTTATTGCAGTGGAAATTCCCTCCGATATTCAACAAAAGATCCACAGGGAAACCGAGAATTTCCGCAGCGGGATCAATTCCATGGTCCGCTGGGTGCCGCCACAAAATATGCATCTGACATTGAAGTTTCTGGGGGATGTCTCCCCCAACAGCGTGGAATTTCTGGTCCAGATGCTTCGCAATGAAGCAGAGCACGTCCAGGGCTTTGACATGCACCTGGCCGGGCTCGGAGCATTTCCCAACCTGAAGAGGCCGCGCGTCCTCTATATCGGGATCCAGGCCCCGGCTGCGTTGGATGCGCTGGCACGTGGCATCGAATCCGGCTCCCGCAGGCTCGGATATGAAGCCGAGGAGCGTCCCTTCTCCGCCCATCTCACATTGGGACGGGTCAGGCAGAACGTCAGCGCTGCCGGGCAGCAGCAGATTCGCCGCGCGGTCGAAGGCACGCAGGTTGACTTACTCGGCACTGCCAGAGTAGACTCAGTGCATCTTTACAAAAGTGATCTGAATCCAGGCGGCTCGGTGTATACACGTTTATACTCCGCGCCGCTTAAAAAATAAATCCAAGAGGTGATCTCTGAACGCATTAGAACTAGCACACAAAATCGTCGAAGCCCTGGAGGACAAAAAAGGCGAAGACATTCTGCTTCTCGACATCAAAGATATTGCATCCTTTACAGATTACTTTGTCATCTGCAACGGTACGAGTGATCGCATGCTCGACGCGCTGGCCAAGGGCGTGATGGAGACAACCAAGAAGGATTATAAGAAGAAGGGCCGCGTGGAAGGTCAGTCCGGTGAAGGCTGGCTTGTGCTCGATTACGGTGACGTGGTGGTCCATCTCTTTTCCCCGGATATGCGCGAGTACTATGATCTGGAAGAGCTGTGGAGCGACGGAAAAGTCCTCCTGAGAGTCCAATAAGAATCATCATAACCAACATCAAAACCTGAGGCGGAGGATTTATGCGTTATCAACGGGTGCTCGTGAAATTGAGCGGCGGAGCCATTGCAGGCGACAAGGACTGGGGGTTTTCACCCAGCGCACTGAATCATATCGCGGACGAAGTGCTGGCTCTCCATCACCAGGGTGTACAGGTCAGTGTGGTTGTTGGGGGAGGCAACATCTTTCGCGGGGAGCTCGGCGAGGAATGGGGCATCGAACGGGCCGAAGCAGACAACATTGGGATGATCGCAACCGTCACCAACAGCCTGATGCTGCGCGGCGTGCTCAAATCGCGCGGGGATGTCGACGTCCGCGTCATGACGGCCATTCCGATCGATACGGTTGCCGAGCCTTTCATCCGCCTGCGCGCCATCCGGCATCTGGAGCAGGGGTATATTGTAATTCTCGCCGCTGGCACCGGGAACCCGTATGTCACAACCGATTATCCCTCCGTACAGCGGGCACTGGAACTGCGGGCCGAGGCGATCCTGGCCGCCAAGAACGGCGTGGACGGGGTGTATACGGCCGACCCGCGGCGCGATCCGGGCGCTCGCCGCTACAAGCAGATCAATTACGACACCGTCATTTTGAAGAATTTGCGGGCGCTGGACCAGTCAGCCGTCCTGCTGGCCCGCGACCATGGGCTTCCCGTTCACGTCTTCGATTTCGACACACCAGGGTCGATGTGCCTGATCTGCAATGGGAAGGATGTGGGGACCCTGATCTGTCAGGATGGGGATGTACTGGCGGAAGAGCAACTGGAAGAATAAAAATGGTGTTTTGTCTCCTGGCGGCATGACCAGGGGTGCAATGATCCGTCATGGTCCACCAAGGTAAACTCTCCTCCCCCATGAAATGGGTGCTGCTTTTACTGTTGGGGGCAGCCATCCTGCTGTTCCCCATTTCCCTTCCGGCGGGCGCAGGGGACCGGGACCTGCAGGCGTATTGGAGCTCTGCCTACCTGTTCCGCCACGGTGAGGATTTTTCGGACCCGGTCCGGCTTGGGGAGATCGAGCGCAGCCTGACGACACATGCTGACCCCGAGACGCTTTACTCCTGGTTCTCGCCCATCGGGAATGTAGTGCTCCTGCCCCTGACCTGGCTTCCCTTTCCCCGAGCCGTTTTCTACTGGCTGATCCTGAATATACTGGTTCTCTTCTCCAGCAGCCTGCTCATCTGGGATCGTGCC
>JBLMZU010000282.1:0-6807 GCA_050258995.1 Bacteroidota bacterium | reverse complement strand
TTGTACCATGGTGCAGCCAGGTACTCTTCCACTGTCATGGTATACACGTCGCCACTGCCGCGGCGGTCAAGGTCGCCTGCGGTGGCGTGATGGATGGCATGTTCGTGCTTCCAGTGATAGTAGGGTGTCATCACCAGTATGCCGATCACCAGGCCCAACCGGTCGTTGGTTTTTACCTCTTTGAAGAAGGATCCATGACAGCAATCGTGAAAAATGATAAAGCATCGGACCATGAATCCAGCCGTCGGCACGGCCAGCAACAGCGTCAGCCAATACCCCACTGCAAGACTACGGTACATAAGATACCATCCAAATAAAAATGGAATGACCGAATTTGCCACCTGCCACAGACTGCGCCAGGTTTCAGGATAGGCATACTTTGAGACAATCCCCTGCCACTTGAATTTTTCAGTTGTCATTGGTTCCTCCAATCTAAAGTAGGTCGTTTATTTTACTTTATCCAAAAGGACGGGCAAAGGCATCTCTGAGAGACTGCTCACAATTAAATTCGCCTCATCAAGGGAAAGGGTGGAGGTCAGTTCGTTGGGGACGGCCACGACATAGATGCCGGCCCGCCGGGCAGCTTTGACTCCGTTCGGAGAATCCTCGAAGACGATCGCCGCCTTGCTTGAGACACCCAGGCGCTCCAGTGCCTTGAGGAACAGGTCCGGGTTTGGTTTGGTCCTGCCAGGTTCCACGTCCTCCCGGGTAATCACTTCGTCAAAAAAGGAGTAGACCCCGATCCGGCGTGCATGCGGCTCCACCCAGGTCCGAGGCGAGCTGGAGGCGATGGCCAGCTTCAGTCCAAGCCGCTTCGCCGCGTTGAGATAATCCACCACACCGGGGAGAGGCTCCAGGGTGTGGATCAACTCGCCGCTTCTGATCCGGTTGCTATCGCGCAGGGAGGTGGAATCCAGCCGTCCCTCAGAAAGAAGCACGAGGTGCTCCGCCGCGTCGAAGTCCGAGTGACCGGCGCCGCCGACAATGGAGGCCCATTTCTCGGCGGGAAAATCATACCCGTGTTCCCGGTAAATATCCTGCCAGACGTGAAATTCAGGCGTTTCGGTATCGATAATGAGACCGTCGAAATCAAAGACTAAAGCTTTTATCATGTCCGAATTTTAACCCATGCTATACTCATTCTATGAAGTTTAAAAAGGAGAGCCCCATGGAAGATCTATATTATTCCGACTACATCGAGCTCGACAAAATCCTTAACAGCCAGCATCCGAAAAGTTTTTCCTCGATGGAGGAGGGCAACGACGAGATGCTATTCATCATCATCCACCAGGCCTATGAGCTGTGGTTCAAGCAGATCCTGTTCGAGCTCGACCTGGTGCGCAACATTTTTATCCGCGGTCACATTAACGACAACGCCGATGACATGAGCCGGTCTGTGCACCGCCTGCAGCGGGTGGTCAAGATCCTGGAGCTGATCAACCAGCAGGTCGGTGTGCTGGAGACCATGACCGCCCTCGACTTCCTGGAATTCCGGAATTACCTTCTGCCCGCCTCGGGCTTCCAGAGCAAACAGTTCCGCCTGATCGAAGCAAAGCTGGGGCTGAAGATGCAGCAGCGCTACAAGGCCGAGTATTACAAGTCCACACGCCGCGGCAGCCTGTCTGAGGCGGACCTGGAGGAGGTGAGCCAGGTCGAGAGTGAGAGCACACTGAAGGAGCTCATCGTACAGTGGCTGGAACGAATGCCCTTCTTCGAAGATGGATATTGGACGGAGAACCAGCGCACCATGGAATCAAACGAAGATGGCGGGCACCCGTTCTGGGGGGCGTATCGCAGCGCCTATCAGACGAGTCTTTCAGAAACTGAAAAGAGCCGGCTGGGTGAATTTGACAGGGTCTTCTTCAAGGAAGGCAGAGGCGAGGTCCCCCCGGCGGCCATGCGCGCTGCGCTCTTCATCACCATCTATCGCAATCTGCCCATCTTTCATCTGCCCTTTGAGCTGCTGAACACGCTCTCCGAGATCGACGAGCTTCTCTCCAACTGGCGCTACCGTCATTTCATGATGGTCCGCCGCATGATCGGCATCCGGGTCGGGACCGGCGGCACGAGCGGCGCGGGATACCTGGAAGGGACGTTGAGCCAGCATTATGTCTTCAAGGAGATCACCGAAGTGGCGACCTTTCTGATCGAAAGGAGCAAGCGGCCTCCACTGCCAGCCACGCTCAAGGAGAAGGTAAGCTTCCAGGTGTAGGCTTCCTGTTTTTCGAAACTGATATGCCTCTCCCCAACCGGCGGACGTATAATTTTTACAGGCAGGTGTTCCATCGTCCCAGGCAAACAAGGAGGCTGTCATGGAAAAGAAAAACGCGCTCACAAGGACTCTGGCCATGGCCGGGACAGTGCTTGTCTGGTTTCCCATTGCAGCACCGGTTCTAATCTCTGCGGTTCGCCTTCTCCAGAAGCAAATCTGGCACTTTGATTACCTGATGCCCGCCGAGCTCTTTTTCTCCTTTCTGCTCGGCAGCGGGCTCCTACTTTGGGCCGCCTTGCGCGCGCATTCGCAGGTAAAGCTTGTTGCAGGAGGTCTGGTCCTGGCGATCCTAATGCTGGTTGCCGGGCAGGCGATTGCCGTAGCGACCGGCCTGGCATCCGGGGAGACCGAGCCTGCCGGCTGGAGATTCGACATCGTAATCGCCTCGCTCATCGTTTATATTGGGGGTGTTCTCCTGGTTGGCCTGGGAGGAATTTTCCTGGTAAAGGATCTGTTCAGCAAAAGACTGTCAACAGCCTCATCCTAAAACCATCCTTTTGCAGGCTACAATTCGGCATTGGCATCTTAACACATTCCGTTTTAAGAGAGGAACGTATGGACCTGCTTACTCCTGTACTCAAAGAGGAATTGACCGCATTTACCCAAAGCCTGGTCCGGATCAAAAGTTATTCCGGCCAGGAGGAGGAGATCATCCGGTTCATCGGGCAAAAAATGAAGGACCTTGGCTATGATGAGGTGACCATTGATTCCATGGGAAATGTCCTGGGGAAAATAGGCAGCGGCGAAACATCGATCCTATTCGACTCGCATGTCGATACCGTGGAGGTCAACGACGAAAAGGATTGGGACGTTCCACCGTTCAGCGGGGAAATTGTAGATGGACGTCTGTACGGCAGAGGCTCCGTGGACATGAAGTCCTCGATCGCGGCCACGATTTATGCGGGTGCGGTTGCAAAAAAGCAGGGATGGAACGCCGGCAAGACGATATATGTCTCCTGCACGGTGTTCGAAGAGGACTGCGATGGGGAAAACCTGAAGCACCTGTTCAAGGAGATGAATCTTCGACCGGACCATGTCGTGATCTGCGAGCCATCGAATAATAAAATCGTGCTTGGGCACAAGGGAAAGCTGCAGGTATCGGTCAAAACCCAGGGCGTTTCCGCACACGGCTCGGCACCGGAAAAAGGCGTCAATGCTGTCTATGAAATGGCCGAGATCATCCAGCGCGTGGAAAAGAAGAATCAGGAGCTCATGAAAAAAGAGAAGCCGCGCGGAACGCTGGTACTGTCCAAAATTTCAAGTGTCAGTGCATCGCTCAACGCAGTCCCTTCAGAGTGTGAGATTTATCTGGATCGAAGGATCGTTCCACAGGAAACGGAGCAGGACATCCTTCAGGAAATAGACGAGATCATCCGCGGCAAAAAAGCGACCTGGGAATTCGGGACACTTCATCGCAAAAGCTGGACCGGCATGGCGATCCAGTATCAGCCATTTCACCTTGCCTGGAGGATCGAACCCGATCATAAGTTGACAAAAGCCTGCATCGCAGCCTGCCGGGAAACCTTCGGAAGCGAGCCTGTTGAATTTGACTTTTGGGATTTCAGCACCAATGCGGTCACGCCGGTCAGCATGGGAATTCCCACGATCGGATTTGGACCCGGCGAATACAAGCTGGCCCACATGCGCAATGAAAACTGTGAAGTGGAACAAATCCTCGATGCATGCAGGTTTTATGCCAGGTTGATCGAAAACATTTAATTAATCCCTTTCCGGGACCGCCCCAGATGCCATCCGACATGATACGTTTGAAATAGCGAACATACGTTCTGATATACTATATTTTCCTCATGACGGATGAAATGCAATCCCTTCAGGAATATGCTGACTGCATTGAGGATGTGAAACGTTACATTCGGGACCACATCCATGAGCCGCTGGACCGGGAAAGGCTGGCGGCGGTGGCTGGTTTCTCCATCCCCCATTTCCATCGCGTCTTCACTGCCCATGTTGGTGAGAGTGCGGCCAGCTATATCCGCCGTCTGCGGCTGGAGCGGGCAGGTCGCAAGCTGCGCATGGGTGCAGTGGACATTACCGAGGTGGCGCTTGCCGCGGGGTACGATTCGCACGCAGCCTTCAGCAAGGCGTTCAAGCAGCAGTTCGGTCTGAGTCCCAGGGAGTTCCGTCAGCTTGGCTGCACGGCGGCCACACAACTTCTCAGAAAAGGATAAAGGTATATGAAGATCAAGCTTACCAGTGTTCCGATCGAAGATTACGACAAGGCCTTGAAGTTCTACACCGAGGTGATGGGTTTCCATCTCAAGAGGGACATTCCCCTTGGAGAGGGTGCGCGCTGGATCACCGTGGTCTCCCCCGACGACCCGGATGGCACCGAGCTTCTCCTCGAGCCCAACTCCGGATATCCGGCAATGAAGGCTCTCAAGGAGGCCCTGGTCCGGGACGGCATCCCGTATACTGCGTTTGAAGTCAGTGATATCCGCGGCGAATACGAACGCATGAAAGACCTTGGCGTGGAATTCACAATGGGACCGACCAACATGAGAATGACAACCGCCGCAGTCCTGGATGACACCTGTGGAAATTTGATACAGATGTATCAAATGATGGGCTGATTAAAAGCAGAGCTCCGGATCCTTGAAGTACCCGGAGCTCTGCTTTTAGACGCACTAGAACAACTTCAAGACTGCATTGCTCGCCCATACAAACAGGAACTGCGGGACCAGGCTGATCACGACCGTGGCAACAGCCGTGATACCGGTCGTGAGATCGAGAAAGGCCTCACGGGTCATGGAGGGCTCACCGTCCTGCATGTACATGGTGACGACCACACGCAGATAGTAGTATGCGGAGACCAGGGAGGTCAGTACCCCGATGATGGCAAGACCATAAAACCCGCCTGCGATCACAGCACTGAAGAGATAGAATTTGCCAACGAATCCCAGCGTGGGAGGCAGGCCAATAAGCGAAAGCATGAAGATGGTCATGGCGGCAGCCAGGGCAGGATATTTTTTTCCAAGACCGGCAAAATCCTTGATCTCGAGTCCCCGGCCTTCGGCCCGTTCGAGGGCAATGACCACACCCCACGTGCCAAAATTGGTCAGGGCGTAGGCAACCAGGTAGAAGAGCCCGGCAGCCACAGATTGTTGTGCTACTGCAGGATTCCCATACGGCACAAAGGCCATCAGGATATAACCCGCATGTGCAATGCTGGAATAGGCCAGCATGCGCTTGATGTTGGTCTGAGAGATCGCGATCACATTACCGATGATCATCGTTGCCTCCGAGATCACCCACAGCACACCGGTCATATCCGCGGCGATGGAGGGGAAGGCAGTGGCAAACACGCGCAGTAATGCCGCAAACCCCGCAATCTTGGCCCCGGCCGCCATGAAGGCGGTCACCGAGGTGGGCGAGCCCTGGTATACATCCGGCGTCCACATGTGGAAGGGAACCGCAGCGATCTTAAAGCCGAGTCCCACCAGAATGAGGGCTGCACCAATGGTCAGGAGCATGCCCGGGGTCGGGTTGGAACCGACAAAGGCCACAATCCCGCCCAGGGATGTGGTTCCCGTCGCCCCAAAGACGAGCGCAGTCCCGTAGACGATGAACCCGGTCGCAAACGCGCCCAGCAGGAAGTATTTAAGTCCCGCTTCCTCCGACTCGGCCCTGGGACGATCGAAGGCCGCCAGTACATAAAGCGGGATGGAGAGCAGCTCCAGGGCCAGGAAGACCACGATCAGGTCGCCTGCCTGCGCCATGAGCATCATGCCGGCAATACTGAAAAGCATCAGCGTGTAATACTCGCCGCGCTCCAGGTTCATGCGCTTGATATAGCCGAACGAGAGGGCGATGCCCATCAAGCCGCAGAGCAGCAGCAGCGAATTGACAAAAACCGAGAAACCGTCCAGGATCACCATGCCCTGGAAACCCACGGCTTCCTGCCCCATCTGCGACAGTGTGAACCCCAGCGTAACTGCCAGCCCGAGTGCCGAGAGGCCGGCCGTCAGGCTTTTGCGTTCCTTGGGGATGAAGAGATCCGCCACAAGAAGCACGCAGGCCCAGACGACCAGCAGGGCAAGGGGGAGAACGGTGTAAAAATTGAGGTTGGCCATAAATCGCTTTCAGCTGGGCACGGACTAGTGCATCGCCAGCGCGGCAGTCTGCAATGCGGCAACCAGTTTATCAACTGAAGGAGCCATCAGGTTAAAGAATGGAGCGGGATACAGACCGATCCAGAAGATGAAGATCAGCAGCGGGACGACCGTAGCGATCTCGCGCCAGTTCAGGTCGCGGATCCCGTGACCGTGCTGCTTGACCTCATCCACGACCTCGCCCTGCGGGCCTAGGAACATTTTCTGGAACATGAAGAGGATATACACGGCAGCCATGATCACGCCAAGTGCAGAAAGGGCGGCGAACCATACCGTCCCATACGATCCTCCATTCATCCCGGCGCCCCAGGCACCCAACAGGATTGTAAACTCACCGACAAACCCGTTCAAGCCGGGCAGCCCCATCGAGGAAAGTGCGACAATAAGCATGATCGTACCGAAGAC
>JBLMZU010000281.1:0-15922 GCA_050258995.1 Bacteroidota bacterium | reverse complement strand
GCGTTTCTCCATGGTGAATGCTTCACGCGTGCCGGACTGTATTTCTGCAAACTCCTGCTGGCCGATCTCCCGATCCTCTGGATAGGTGATGTCCTGCCCGGGCAGGAGCAGCATTTCAGCTTCGGAGTACCCTGACATCTTGACTACCACCGGGTTGACTGCCAGCACCCGCCGGTCTGGCGCCAGGAGGGTAATTCCGATTTCTGCGGTATCGAACATGGCCCGGAAGCGGGCTTCCGATTCCTGCAGGCTGGCCAGATTCCGCTTTTGTTCCTCGATATCCTCCACCATCGAAACCAGATAATCGTGTCTGCCCTCCGCATCATGCACGACAGAGAGAGTCACCTGCGCCCAGAACACTTCGCCGTTCTTGCGGACATAGCGCTTTTCGACCTGATAGGAATCACGCTTTCCTTCCAGAAGCTCGGCAAGGAAATCCATGCCCGCAGATCGATCCTCTGGATAGGTGTTCTCGAGATCGGTCCGGGCCTGGAGCTCCTCTTCGGTATAGCCAGACATTTTACAGATTGCCGGGTTGGCGCGTAATAAATGTCCATCGAGTGTGGTAAGGGCTATGCCGATGGCAGAATTTTCGAAGGTGGCGCGGAAGCGCTCCTCGGACTGCTGCAACTCCTGGGCAGCCCGCTTTTCCAGCTCGGCCTCCGCCCATTTTCGCTGTTCCACTTCCTTTTCAAGGAGCTTGTTGATCTCGCTCAGCTCGCCCGTGCGCTCTGCAACATCCGTTTCCAGGCGGATGTTTTGTTCGCGGATGGCATTCAGCCGCCAGCGAAAACCGCCTGCAACGGCAACCCCCAACACGAAAATTGCCAGCCCAATGAACCACCACGTCTGCCAGATGGGAGGCGTGATGATGACGGGGACGGCAATACCGGTGTTGTTCCATGTGCCGTCACTGTTGGAGGCCTTTACCCGGAAGACATATTGGCCGCCGGGCAGGTTGGTGTAGGTGGCGTACCGGCGGTTGCCGACCTGGATCCAGTCCTTGTCGAAACCCTCCAGCATGTATGCATACTGATTGTTTTGGGGAGCCTGGAAGTCGAAGGCAGCAAACTCAAAAGAGATGAAATCCTGCTTGTAGTTGAGCCGGATGGGTTCCTTGCCCGAGAGGTCAACCGGCAGCGGCTCGTTGAAGACTTCAAATTTTGTAAGAACGATCTGCGGCGCAATGGGATTGGGCCGGATGTTTTGGGGCTTGAACCGGTTGAAACCGTTGATCCCACCTACATACAAAGTGCCGTCTTTGGCGCGGTAATATGCATTTGAATTGAATTCATTGCTCTGCAGGCCGTCGGACGAATCGTATACGGTAAATTTGCCTGTCTGGGGATCGAACTGGGCCAGGCCATTGTTGGTGGTCAGCCAGAGATCCCCCCGATCATCTTCCAGGATGCCCAGTACCACGTTGTTTGGCAGTCCCTGTTTTTCAGTGTAGTGGGTAAATTTTTTAGTAAGCGGATCGAGCCGGTTCAGTCCGAGCTGTGTGCCCAGCCAGACGTTCCCGTCTGCCGTTTGGTGGATCGTCCAGACGGAGTTCTCGCTGAGGCTGGAAACATCCTCCGGGTTGTTGATGTAATGGGTAAAGGAAGCGCGCCGCGGGTCCGAGTGCGTCGGGTCGTTCAGGTCCAGCTCGTTGAGCCCGCCGCCCCATGTCCCAATCCAGAGATGGTTCCCTGAGTCCAAGTACAGGCTCACGACCATGTTATGACTGAGGCTGGACGGATGATTTGGGTCGCTGCTATAGGTGGTGAATTGTCCGGTATTCCCATCGTAATGGGATAATCCGCCGAATGTGCCGATCCATAGTCCGCCGTTTTGATCGGGAATGATCGCCGAAATATTGTCATCCGCTATGCCGGACGGGTTCTTCGGATCATGAAGATAATGAGTTACTTTCCCGGTCAGGGGATCGATTTGGTTCAGTCCCTTGCCTAGTGTGCCTGCCCAGACGCTGTTGTTCTGGTCCACATAGACGGTCATAAAAAGATCGTCGGAGAGACTGTCTGGGTTTTCAGGGGCGTGGCGGTAATGAGTAAACTTCCCGGTCTCAGGATGGAAGCGGTCCAGGCCCGCCCCCCAGGTGGCCACCCAGATATCGCCGGCCGCATCCTCGGCGAACGCACCGGTCGCGTTGATCCCCGGGCTGTTGGGATCGCTGGGATTGTTTTGGTATAAACTGAATTGGCCGGTGCTGGCAGAGAGCTTGTTGATCCCGCTGTGAGACGTGCCAACCCACAGGATTCCGGACCGGTCCTTGAACAGAGACCAGACTTCATTCCCGCTCAGGCTGTCTGCAAAATAGGGATTGTTCTGATAGCGGGTGAAGTAGCCCGGTTTGGAAAAGTCCATGCGACTCAGACCGTTCGCCCAGCTGCCGATCCATAATGTTTCCCCATCCCCCCAGAGACTCATTAAATCATTGCCGCTGATGCTGGAGGGATCGGCTGGGTCATATTTGAAAGATCTTGTCCTGCCGGTTTCGGGATCGAATTGATTTAATCCCCCGCCGGGCAGGCTGAACCCACCGGTGGCGATCCATAACTTTCCATCGCTCGCTTCGTATATGGAGGCGATGTTGTTGCTGGAAAGGCTTTCCGGGTCAAAGTCGACGTGGTGATACCTGACCGCTTTCCCCGTGGCCGGATTGAAGCGGTTCAAACCGGACCCTTCTGTCCCGTTTGCTCCGGTGCCGATCCACATCTGGCCGCGCGAGTCTTCGAAGATCACCGAGATGGCATTGCTGCTCAGACTGTCCGGGTCATTGGGATCGTTCTGAAAATGCTGGAAGCTGGATGTTTTGGCATCGAAGCGATTGAGACCCGCCATCGTGCCGACCCACAACGTTCCATTGGAATCCTTCTTTAGCGCAGTGACCGTATCGTCGCTGATACTGGATGGATCATTGGGATCATGCTGGAAGTGGGTGAACTTCTCGGTGGCCGGGTCGTAGTGATTTAATCCGCCGCCCCAGGTGCCGATCCACAGGGCGCCGTTCTCATCTTCAATGATCTTCAAAATGCTGTTATGGCTGATCGAAGTTGGATCTTCGGGGTCGTGTTTGTAAACCTTGAACGAATAGCCATCGTAGCGATTGAGTCCATCCTGTGTGCCGATCCAGAGGTAGCCGCGGCTATCCTGGAAGATATCCAGCCCGGCGTTCTGGGACAGCCCATTCTCGATGGACAGATGTTCGAAACGGACAATGCTTCCAGGCGCAAAATCGAGATCGAAATCGCCGGCGGGCCATTCCGTGGGCAAGGCATGGCCTGCTGAAAGAGGCAGCAGAAATAGAACCAGCAGGGCAGTAATGAAGATATGAAAAATATGTTTCATGTTCGGTGAATCTGTATAGAACGGTCGAATTATTGTAGCATTTCGGTACCGTTGGTTGCTACTAACAAGTTTCTTAACTTTTAGGATGGATGTAACCGGTAACAGTCAATGAAAATGGCCACTATGGCAGAAGAGACGGGGAATCCTGCAGGTGTGTATAATGAGGTTAACCTGGGTGGGGCCGGTGCTAATTATCATGAATCAAATTGAAATTACGTTTCTTCTACTGGGGATTACCACGATCCTGCTTGTGGGGAATGTTCTCCGCCCTGATATTGTGGCGTTGTTGCTCTTACTTGCCCTGGGGCTGAGCGGGATCCTGACCCCCCAGGAGGCGTTCTCGGGATTCAGCCGTTCTGCCGTCATCATCATGATCTCTGCTTTCATCCTTGCAGAAGGACTGCGGCGCGCCGGGGTGACGGAAAGGCTGGGCGATTTCATCCTGCGCTTGTTTGGGAAGGGGGAGACCCAGCTGATCTTTGGGGTCATGACCGCGGGGGCCCTGTTATCGCTTTTCATGAATAATATTGCCGCCGCGTCTCTGCTCTTCCCCTCCCTTTCGGGTGTGGCCCGGCGGACCAAGACATCCCCTTCCCGGCTGCTCATGCCGCTGGCGTTCGGGACGATCCTGGGCGGCATGGCGACTTTGCTGACCACCACCAACATCGTCGTCAGCGGCCTGCTGCGGGACGAGAGATTGGCCGGATTTGGCCTGCTGGATTTTTTGCCGGTCGGGCTGCCTCTGGCGCTGGCCGGCATCACATTTATGGTCCTGATCGGGAAGCAGTTTCTTCCCAGGAAATCTCCGGCGGAACAGATGAGCGAGGAGGGTGAGCCGGGTGAGATCCTGTTGAGCACCTACCAGCTGGGCGACCGTTTGCAGCGGGCCCGCGTCCGGGCGGGGGGACCTCTCGACGGTCAGGCCGTACTGTCTAGCGGCTTGCGGGAAAAGTATCACTTGAATGTGATCGCCCTTCAGCGCGGCAAGCGGGTCCTGCACCTTGAGGCGCGGACTGTTTTGCGAGGCAATGATGAATTGTTGTTGATCGCCCGGCCCGAGGACAGCCTGCCGGAAAATTTGCACGAGCTGCTCGAGATCCTTCCCCCCGGGGAGTGGGCCCAGGAATATCTTGCCACACCCGGGCTGATGCTGATCGAAACGGCGATCGCCCCACGGTCCCAGCTGGCCGGGCAGACCCTGCAGGCGATCCACTTTGAACAGAAATATGATGCCCAGGTGCTGGCGATCTGGCGGCGTGGACGTTCCATCCGCACGCGCTTCTCAAACCTGGAGCTGGAATTTGGCGACGCGCTCCTGCTGCAGGGAACGCCGAAAAGCCTGAGCCTGCTCCGCACAGAACCGGGATTGATCCTGCTGGCAGAATCGGCGCCGGCCCATCCTGTGGCGCGACGAGGATGGATCACCGCCTCGATCATGGCAATCACCCTGGGCCTGGCAGTTGCCTTTCCGAACCTGATCGCAGAGATCATGCTGGGCGGCGCGATCACCATGGTGCTGATCCGTGCCCTGACCATGGACCAGGCCTATCAGGTCATCGAGTGGCGGAGTGTTTTCCTGGTGGCAGGAATGCTGCCCCTGGGTGTGGCACTGCAAAAGACGGGTGGCGCAGCCCTCCTGGCCGAAGGGCTGATCCGGCTGATCGGGGACAAGGGCCATCTTGCACTGCTGGCCGGGCTGGTGGTCCTGACCATGCTGCTGACCCAGGTGATCAACGGTGTCGCGGCGGCTTCCGTCATTGCGCCAATCGCGATCGCCACCGCCCAGAAGGTCGGGATGGACCCGCGCAGCATTGCTTTGGGAGTCGCCCTGGCCTCCTCGATGGCGTTTATTTCTCCTCTCGGCCACGCGGTGAACGTCATGGTCATGGGTGCCGGCGGCTATACCTTCCGGGATTATGCGCGGGTGGGGCTGCCTCTCACCGCGCTGTTGATCGTCCTGTTGCTATTGATCCTGCCCCTGGTCATGCCGATCGGATAGAAGTGACATCCCCGGTCCACGGAGAAATATTCTTTTGAAAAGTTAACAATCCTGTGATTAAATAACCACACAACTTCTGAGGAGGAGTACTTCATGACAACCGAACGGAATGACTTTTTTAAGATCGGCGATAAGTTCGCCACTGTGATCGGCGAGGACGTCAAGGTGGGCGATCCTGCACCGGAGTTTACTTCTGTAGCGCAGGATTGGAAGCCCGTCAATCCGATCTCTGACTCAAAGGGCAAGGTGATCGTTCTGTCCGCAGTCCCCGCGCTCGACACGGAAGTCTGCGACCGCGAGACCCGCCGTTTTAATGAGGAAGCTTCGAAGCTCAGCGATGATATCGTGATTTACACCATTAGCACCGATCCTCCGGCCACACAGAAGCGCTGGTGTGGCGCAGCCGGGATCGACAAGGTGAAGGTCGTGTCCGATCTGGTCAATGTGGAGATGGGCGAGAAGTATGGTCTGCTCGTCAAGGAGCGGCGCAACCTCCGCCGGGCCGTCTTTGTTGTGGATCGCAATGGAAAGATCTCCTATGCCGCCTATATGCAGCATAACGGGCTGGAGCCGAATTACGATGAAGTGATCGAAGCGGCCAGGGCAGCCTTAAAGTAAGGCAGAACATCATTATGAAGACGTCCCGAAATTTCGGGACGTCTTTTTATTTCAGCACCTCGGCGCCATTCGAAGCGCGGGTTATATAGATCTCAGGCGTGAGCTTCGTTTGGGATTCATATCCCCCAGCAAGCGCGGCTGCAAACTCATTTGCCTTTTCGCTTGCCACCAAATTGACCGTGCAGCCGCCGAAGCCCGCACCGGTCAGACGGGCGCCATAGCATCCCGCCAGCGACTGGGCCACGCGGACCATCACATCCAGCTCGGGACAGGACACCTCATACAGATCGCGCAGGCTGGCATGGCATTCGTTCATCAGCTCGCCAAACTTCCGGATATTCCCGGCCTCAAGGAGCGGCTCGGCCTGTTTTGATCTTTCGATCTCCTCCACCACATGGCGGGCCCGCTTCGAAACTTCCTGCGGGAGCTGGCCGGCGAAGCGATTAAACTCCTCCACGCTGACATCCCGCAGGGATTGGATGTCTGGCAGATCCTGTTTCAGCAACCGGACCGCCTCTTCGCAGGCAAAGCGGCGTTTGTTGTATTCCCCGCTGGTCAGTTTTCTTCGAACGGTTGTGTCTGCGATGACGATGGCCACATCGTCCGGCAGGGGAATGGTCTTCCAATCCAGGGAACGACAGTCGAGCAGGAGCAGCTTGTTTTCCACACCGCAGGCCGAGGCGAACTGGTCCATGATGCCGCAGTTGACGCCTACATATTTGTTCTCTGCCTTTTGACCGAGCAGGGCGCGCTGCATGGGGGGCAGCGTCCATGCGCTGAGCGTCTGCCAGGCGAGCAGGAACGCCATCTCCACCGAAGCGGACGAGCTCAGGCCTGAGCCGCGCGGCACATTGGAGGCGAAAACGGCATTCATGCCAACGGTCTTGTGCCCGGCTTCATGCAGGGCCCACATGACGCCCGCCGGATAGTGTGCCCACTCGGGCAGAGGCGAGCCGTCTTCCTGGGTTTTTGACGGGACCGTTTGCGGTGAGAAGGAAGCCTGTTGGTGCATATCCATGGCCTGGACGGTGGAAAGATCCGTCCCAGACGGGGAGAAGGCGATGTAGGTGGCCCGGTCGATCGCAGCCGGCAGGACGAATCCATCGTTGTAGTCCACGTGCTCCCCCAGCAGGTTGACCCGTCCCGGTGCGCGGACAATATGAGCAGCGGGCGTTCCAAACGTTTTCTCAAAGATGTCGGTGATGGGATTGAAAATTTCCATGGACTGATTGTAGCAGGAGTACTGCAGGTTGACGATACCTGCGTGCTGCTGATACACTGCGCTCTTCCTTGGAGGAGCATCCATGACAAATCTCAATACACAATTCGACTCGATCCGCCAGTCTGCCACCGTCGCCATGGCCGACCGGATCCTGGCGCTCAAAACAAGCGGACAAAAGATCATTGGCCTGCAGGTGGGCGATCCCGATTTTGCCACGGCGCCCGCCGTGATGGATGTGGCCATCAAGGCGATGAGCAGCGGCCTGACCCATTACGCCTCCTCGCGCGGCAACCCGGACCTGCTGGCTGCCATTGCCAAAAAGCTCCAGCGCGACGAGGGCGTTTTCTACGATCCGGCCTCCGAGATCCTGGTGACGCATGGCGGGATTCATGCCTACTACACGGCCGTGCAATCCATTCTGAATCCCGGCGACGAAGTGCTGGTGCCCGACCCGTCCTGGGCCACCCACTCCAACATGGCGATCATGCTGCGCGGGACGGTGACGCGCATCCCCGCGCCGGCCGAGAACGGCTTCATCCCCTATTTTGACTCCTGGGAAAAAGCATTGACATCGAAGACGCGCCTCATCGTGTTGAATTACCCGTCCAATCCCACGGGCGCCTACCCAACACGGCAGTACCTGCAGAAGCTTCAAGACTTTGCAAAAGCTCATGATCTGTGGATCGTCAGCGATGAAGTCTATGGCAGTCTGTATTATGGCGAGCGACCCACGAGCGCAGCCGCCTTCGAGGGCGCCAGGGAACGGACCCTGCTGGTCAACAGCCTCTCAAAGTCCTATGCCATGACCGGCTGGCGGGTGGGCTTCCTTGCCGCCCCGGCCCGTGTGATCGACAATGCCCTGAAGGCCGGACAAAATTCCATCACGTGTGTCGCGCCGTTCATTCAGAAGGCTGCAGCCTTTGCCTTGACCGATCCCGAGATCCAGCAGGTCACGGACAGCATGCGCAGCGCCTATGCCCGCCGCCGCGAGCTGGTGCTGCGGATCGCCCATGAGCTGGAATGCGACAGGGTCCTTGTCACGCCTCCACAGGGAGCGTTTTACTTTTTCCTGGATTTTCGCCCACTGAAGATGACCTCCGTTGAGATCTGCGAGCGGATCCTGGACGAGGCAGGCGTGGGTCTTGTTCCCGGCTCGGCATTCGGCGCACAGGGAGAGGGATTCGTCCGCATGACGATCGCCGCTTCAGATGAGGATGTGGAGGCGGGCTTTCGGAAGATCGTGGAATGGGCGGAGAGACAGTGATCCGCGGGAATGTCCCGATTCGATCGAGCAGATTTTAACGTGCCGCCCGGTTCTTTCATGAAGGCGGTAAAGTATAATCTTTCAAATCCTGAATTCTTCCAAAAGAGGGCGCTTCCATGCGTGGTTTGCTAAAAAGTGAATGGACCGTCATTGTGGTGGCACTCTTTGCCAGTATTTTGACCGCCGTGCTGGCATTTACCGGCGCCAATGCAGCCTCTGTTTTCGTTGTAAGTGCGGTTGCACTGGCAACCCTCGCGAGTGTGGTGGGGCGTTCCACAGAGCAGCTGGGCAATTATCTTGGCCCGGGCCCGACAGGCATTCTGCAGGCGAGTGTTGCCAGCCTGCCAGAATTGTTCGTCAGCTTCTTTGCGCTGCGGGCAGGCCTGGTGACGGTGGTCCAATCCGCGCTGGTGGGTTCGATCCTTGCGAACACCCTGCTGATCATGGGACTGGCTTTCCTATTCGGTGGATTGAAAAATGGCACCCAGCGGTTTGGCTCCGAGAAACCGCGTGCCATTGTCATCATGATGGTACTGGCAGTCTCTGCCCTGGTTGTGCCCACGCTTGCAAAGGCGATCCATACACCTGTGGAAGCTCATGAAGAAGCGTTGAGCATTGCCAGCGCCTTTGTTCTGCTGGCGGTATTTGCGGCGAGCATCCCCTTCTCGTGGAAGGGCGGGCCCATGACAGAAACAGTCCCGGTGGAGGATCTGGAGGAAAAGCCCTGGCCGATGTCGCGTGCCATCACCATTCTTGTAATTGCCGGTGTCGTCACCGCTTTTGTGTCGGAATGGTTCGTAAGTGCCCTCGAGCCGACCATGCTCGCCTGGGGAATTTCGGAGGCCTTTGCCGGCCTTGTGATCGTGGCGATCGCCGGGAATGCGGTGGAAAATGTGGTGGGGATCCGCCTGGCGATCAAGAACAAGACGGACTTTGCCATCAGCGTCCTGATGAACAGCTCGCTGCAGGTCGCCCTGGCACTGACGCCGATCCTGATCCTGCTCTCCTATTTTTTTGCCCCGGTTGCATTGACCCTCGTTCTGCCACCACTGCTGGTGGCTGCCCTGTTCCTGGCGGCGATCCTGAGCGCGTTGATCGTCTATGACGGCGAATCCAACTGGCTGGAGGGGATGGCGCTGGTGGGACTGTACGTCATCATCGCGGTCTCATTCTGGTGGGGATGAACGGAAGACAGTAGTCAGTGATGGCAATCAGTAAGGTGCCCGCCGTTATGAAGTCACATAGGAGCAATGATGAGAGTTGCATTTCAAGGCGAGCCTGGTGCGTATAGCGAACAGGCAGTATTCAACTATTTTGGAGATGCGGAGACCCTCCCCTGCGAATCGTTTGAGGCGGTGTTTGAGTCGGTGGTTTCCCGTTCGTGTGATTATGGCCTGATCCCCATCGAGAATTCGCTGGCCGGCAGCATCCACCAGAACTATGACCTGCTCCTCCGGCATGATCTGCACATTGTTGGCGAATATCCTTTGCGCGTTCAGCACTGCCTGATTGCGCAGCCCAATGTGAAAAAGGAAGATATTAAAAAAGCGATCAGCCACCCGCAGGCGCTGGGACAGTGTGCCGCTTATCTTCACAGACTTGGCATCAAACCAGAATCTGTTTACGACACCGCAGGGAGCGTGAAAATGCTGAAGGAGTCGGGCGCGCGCGATACTGCCGCGATCGCCTCCCGCCGCGCGGCTGAACTCTACGGGATGCAAATCTTGGAGGAGGGGATCGAGGATAATCCTGAGAATTACACGCGCTTCCTGGCCATCTTCCGGGAAGCAATTCAGCCGGAAGGGGATGCAAAGACCTCAATCGTTTTCACACTGAAGAATCAGCCAGGCGCACTATTCAAGGCCTTGAGCGTCTTTGCCCTGCGGGATATCGACCTGACCAAGATCGAGTCGCGTCCCCTGCAGGGCAGGCCGTGGGAATATTTGTTTTACATCGACTTCATCGGCGCGGCACAACAGGAGAAAGTCCGCAAGGCGCTGGATCATCTGAGCGAATATGCATTGATGCTGCGAGTATTGGGATCTTATCCAAGATATCGAAATTCTCCCTCTTGACATCTCCCTGCCTCCGTCATAGAATTCCGCCCAACATAATCCAAAAACGCTGACGAGGACGAGTACGCTTCAAAGCGATTTCCAGAGAGCCGGGCGGCAGGTGATGAAAGCCAGGCAAAAGCGCAGAAGCCGAATGGACCTCCGAGTTGAAAGGGCGAACACGCAAGCGTAAGTAACCCAATTCGGGCGCTCCCGTTACAGAGCAAGGGTATAACCGTACGCGTTCGGCAGTGCGGCGTACCTGACAAGAGTGACGCTGGCCTTTCCTCCCTGTTGCATCACGACAGGGAAATTTGTTTAAACGGCGTTAACCTGGGTGGCACCACGGGAGTCCCCTCTCGTCCCAACGGACGAAGGGGATTTTAATTTTAAGATATTTGATGTTCGTTCGTCGAATATTGATGACCGAATATCGCTTTTGTGAAAGGAAAGAGGATGTTAGTAGAACAAACAGCCACCACCCAGACCATCATCCGTGAGATCTCGGCGGACCTCGAAACACCCATCAGCGTGTACATAAAGCTGCGCGGTGGGGCGCCGTCCTTTTTATTGGAATCCGTGGAAGGCGGGGAGCGGATCGCCCGCTATTCATTTATCGGTATCCAGCCGCGGGCGCAGTATATTCTGCGCGATGGACAGGTGGAAATCAAAACCTCGGACGGAACACGCACTGTCCAATACAATGGCGACCCCACTCATTTTTTGCAGGAGGAAATGAACCGCTATAAGTTCACTCCCCAGGCGGGCGTGCCGCGCTTCATCGGTGGGTTGGTGGGCTATCTCGGTTATGAAGCCGTCCGATTTTTCGAGCCAACTCTCAACAGCAGAATGGCTCCCCGCCTCACACACTCCCGCTCCATGCCGGACGGAATTTACCTCCTGGCAGACACCATCATCGCCTTCGACCATGCCCGCCGCAGCCTCTCTCTGATCGCAAACGTACTGGATGGCGACGTCGACTCTGCCAATCGCAAGCTGGATGAGATCGAAGCCCGCATCCACCAACCTCTTCCTCCTGCGCAGGAACAGATTATTCAATCCTCCAAAACTCGTTCGAACATGACACAGGGGCGCTTTGAGGATATGGTCCGTGACGCCCGCGAGTTCATAGCCGCCGGGGATATTTTCCAGGTGGTTCTTTCCCAGCGGTTCACGCGGGAGACGAATGTCGAGCCGTTCGACGTCTACCGGGCCGTGCGCCGCCTTAACCCATCGCCTTACATGTTCTTTTTTGACTTTGGACTGGTGGAGGAGGAGCCGCTGTTCCTTGTCGGTTCTTCGCCGGAGATGTTCGTCCGCCTGGAGGGGCAAACCGCCTCCCTGCGCCCGATCGCCGGGACGCGTCCCCGAGGGGCCGACTCCGCCGCCGATGCCGCGCTCGCCCAGGAGCTGCTGGCCGACCCGAAGGAGCGCGCCGAGCATGTCATGCTGGTGGATCTGGGCCGCAACGACCTGGGCCGCGTCTGCGAGTACGGCACTGTCAAAGTCTCCGATTTTTTTACCGTCGAAAAATATTCACACGTGATGCACATCGTCTCGCACGTGGAAGGCAGGCTGCGCCCCGCGCTGACCGCCTTCGACCTGGTCCGTGCGGCCTTCCCCGCCGGGACGGTCAGCGGCGCGCCCAAAGTCCGTGCCCTCGAGATCATCTCAGACCTCGAGGCGGATGCCCGCGGCGCCTACGCCGGCATGGTCGGCTACTTCGGGTTCGACGGCAACATGGATACCTGCCTTGCCATCCGCACGATGGTTGGGCGCGGCCGTACTTTCAGCGTGCAGGCCGGTGCAGGCATCGTCGCCGATTCCAATCCAAACACGGAATACCAGGAAACAGTGAATAAAGCATCTGCCATGCTCAAGGCAATTGAAATAGCTGAATCAAATTCCTGACGATGGACAATGCGCCATTGTCCATCGTCCAAACGAAAGGAACATTCTATGACAACTTCTTCCACCACCAAACCCCGCCTGCTCACCGGCGATCGTCCGACAGGAAGGTTGCATCTCGGTCACTATGTTGGCTCACTGGCGAACCGCGTGCGCCTGCAGCACCAGTACGAATCCTTCTTCATTATCGCCGACCTGCACACGCTGACCACCAAGCCGGAGCCGCAGTACATCAGGGAGATCCCCACCTATGTCCGGGAGGCCGTGCTCGATTACCTGGCCGTCGGGATCGACCCGGACGTCAGCACGATCTTCGTGCAGTCGGCCATCCCACAGACCTATGAGCTGAACCTGCTGCTCGAAATGCTGGTGACCGTCCCACGCCTGGAGCGCATGCCCACCCTGAAGGACATGGCGCGGGATGCCAATATTGACTCGATGCCGTTCGGTCTTCTCGGCTATCCTGTCCTGCAGGCGGTGGACATTTTGCTGCCGCGTGCCAACGTGGTCCCGGTCGGGCGCGATAACCAGTCCCATGTGGAACTGGCCCGTGAGCTGGCGCGCCGCTTCAACAATCTCTACGGCGAGGTCTTTCCCGAGCCTGAGCCTCTCATCGGCGATGTCCCTCTCCTGGTCGGCACGGATGGGCAGAGCAAGATGAGCAAGTCCCTCGGCAACGCCATCTATCTTTCCGACGATGCCGAGACCGTCAAGCAAAAAGTGATGAACATGTACACCGACCCCAAGCGCCTGCGTGCCACCGATCCCGGGACGGTCGAGGGCAACCCGGTCTTCATCTATCACGACGCGTTCAATCCCTCCCGCGCCGAAGTGGACGATCTCAAGGAGCGCTACCGGGCCGGCAGGGTCGGCGACGTGGAAGTCAAGCAAAAGCTTGTGGTTGCCATCAACAACTTCCTGGAACCGTTCCGTGAGAAACGGGTCTACTTCCTGGCTCATCCCACCATCCCGCAGGATGTGCTGGTGAATGGAATCCGCCGCATGCAGGCCGAAGCCAAGGCGACCATGGATCTCGTCCGGGCGAGGACCGGCCTGGCCTATTCGCTGGATCTCTTTGCCGATGAAGTCGATATCTTTGGAGAGTATGACGGTTAACGATAGACAATGGATGATCGGCCATCGACCATAAATTGCTCATCGTCCTTTGTCCATGATTGATCGTCAAGGAGAGAACCATGCTAGTACTGATCGATAATTACGACTCCTTCACCTACAACCTCGTCCAGTATTTTGGCGAGCTGGGCGCGGACGTCCGGGTCTTCCGTAACGACCAGGTCACTATGAACCAGTTGATCGCCCTCCAGCCATCCCACCTGGTGATCTCCCCCGGGCCTGGCGAACCCCTCAAGGACGATGGGATCTCCGCCGACGCCATCCGGCACTTCGACGGCAGGATCCCCGTGCTGGGCGTCTGCCTCGGACACCAGTGTCTTGGCGCGATCTTCGGCGGCAAAGTGGACCGGGCCCAGCGCCTGATGCACGGCAAGACCTCGAAGGTCACGCACAACGGGCAGGGAATCTTCAAGGGAATCCCATCCCCGTTCGAAGCGATGCGCTATCACTCGCTGGTCGTCTACGATCCCATCCCGGCCGAGCTCGAAGTCACCGCCGTCACACCGGAGGAGGAGATCATGGGGCTCAAGCATCGCGAGCACCAGACCTATGGTGTTCAATTTCACCCCGAGTCGATTCTCACCGAGCACGGCAAACAGATCCTCAAAAACTTTCTTGACCTTAACCCTGCGCCCGCCGCAGGAGGAGAACTATCCATGTTAAAACCATTTATTGCCAAAGCCATTAATCGTACCGACCTGACTGCCGAGGAGGCCGAGCAGGCGATGAACATCATCATGACCGGCCAGGCCACGCAGGCACAGATCGGAGCCTACCTCGTGGCGCTGCGCATGAAAGGCGAGACCATCCCGGAGATCAAGGGTTCTGTCCGGGCGATGCGCGCCAACGCCGTGAAAGTCAATCTCCATACAGACGAGCCTGTCTATGACATCGTTGGCACAGGCGGCGATGGTGCCCATACATTCAATATCTCCACCGCAGCGGCATTTGTCGTTGCGGGCACGGGACGCAAAGTTGCGAAACATGGCAACCGCGCCCAATCGTCGCACTGCGGCGCGGCCGATGTGCTCTCTGCCCTGGGTGTCAGCCTGGAGCTCACCCCCGAGCAAATCGCCCAGGCCATCGAGCAGATCGGGATCGGGTTCATGTTCGCCGCCAAGTTCCACCCGGCCATGAAATATGCCATCGGTCCCCGCAAGGAGATCGGTCAGCGCACGATCTTCAATGTGCTTGGTCCGCTCACCAATCCGGCCGGCGCCAACATCCAGCTCACCGGCGTCTATGATGCCAGCCTGACCGAGCCGCTGGCGCATGTGCTCAACGAGCTGGGCTCCAAAGCGGCACTTGTCATCCATGGGGCGAACGGACTGGATGAGCTGAATACCACCGGCGCCAACCGCGTCAGCCACCTGAGAGATGGGGTAGTGGAGACCTATGACCTGAATCCATCCGATCTAGGCCTGGCCCATTCCACGGTCCAGGATCTGCGCGGGGGCACGCCGGACGAATCGGCTGCCATGATGCGTGAGCTTCTGAGCTGCAGGCTTAACGGGGCCCGCCGGGATGCAGTCCTGCTCAATGCGGCAGCGGCCCTCGCAGCGGATACGGGCGACTTCAAATCCGCACTCGAGGAAGCAGCTGACTCCCTCGAAAGCGGCAAGGCCCTTTCCAGGCTCAACGCCCTGGTCGAATACTCGCAAAGCTTCCAGACCCTCCAATGAGTATTCTCGCCAGAATCATCGAACAGAAAAAAATCGAGATCGCCGCGCTCGACAGGGAGTCGCTGCGCCGCGCGGCAGAGTCATCTCCCTTACCAAGGGATTTTCTTTCCGCGATCACCCTCCACCCTCCGGGAGAGGGGCCGGGGATGAGAGCACACTTGATCGCCGAGCTCAAACGCGCCTCTCCCTCCAGGGGTCTCCTTGCGCCGCATCTCGACCTCTTCCAGGTCGCCGAGATCTACGAACAAAACGGCGCCGCTGCCATCTCGGTGTTGACCGATGAAAAGTTCTTCCTGGGCAGCCTGGAGACGCTCCGCCAGTTAAGGTTTGAGCGGCGATCGGAGCTGCCCCTGCTGCGGAAGGATTTCATCATTCATGAATCCCAGGTTTATGAATCCCGGGCCAATGGCGCGGATGCCATTCTTCTGATTGCTGCGGCGCTGACTGATGATGCGCTCCTGGCCGGTCTGCATTCGATCGCCCTGGGCCTGGGATTAACGCCGCTGGTGGAAGTCCATGATGAAGCGGAAACCGAAAGAGTGCTGAAAATTCCCGGAGTTCGCTTGATCGGCATCAATAACCGCAATCTTGCCACATTCGAGGTCTCGCTCGAAACGACAGAGCGTTTGCGACCGATGATTCCGGAAACCATCATGGTTGTAGCCGAAAGCGGGATCTTCAACGCCATGG
>JBLMZU010000280.1:0-10677 GCA_050258995.1 Bacteroidota bacterium | reverse complement strand
GGAAGACATTTGCGGAAACATTGCCCAGGACTGTTGTGGCTTCCTGGCAGAGCTGCTCCGCCAGCAGGGCATCGCCATCCTGCCAGGCCAGCCAGCCCTGATTCGACAGGCCGATCCCGAGATACATGTATTCGTTGATGGCGCGCGCCAGCTCCAGGAGAGGCGGGAGCTCAAGGCGCAGTTTTTCCGGCTCGTGCAGTTTGCGGCTGACCACGCTGAGGTAGGTCAGGCAGCGCAGCTGCCATAAGCGGGCGCCTATGCGTGCCAACGACTCCCTGGCGCGTTCCATCCAATCCCGCGCCTCCAGCAGATCGCCATGCCAGAGCAGGGCGAAACCATATTGGAACTGGGCAACGGCCAGGTTAAAGGCATCGTCAAGTTGTTCCGCCTGGTCCAGCCGCTCCCGGACGATCTGAACCGTTTCGAAGGAAAAACGGTAGCGTTCCCGGCGCATGCGGGCCTGGTAGCGCAGGCTGAGGAGTGTGTTCTGCTGGCCCACCCGGCCAATGCTGGCGACCAGCCCTTCTATTTTCTGGATGAGCGCTTCCATCCGCTCAGGAAGGTTCCACCAATAATCGATCTGGATCCGGTCGAGCTGGATCTGCAGCCACTCCTGTTGTTCCAGGACTGTGCCATCCGGCGGCATAACGCCGAGGGCCTGTTCCGCCTGGTCAAGCGCCAGGTAGGAACGCTCATACAGATGCTGCGGCACCCAGGCGTCGCCGATCTTCCGGTATAACTGCGACCGCCATATCCCGGTTTGGGTGAAAGGCTGCGCCAGGGCACGCTCAAAATAAGGCAGCGCCTGTTGATATTTTCCATCCAGGGCCAGCATGTGCCCGGCCTTCTCGAGGAGCATGGCAAAGTCTTCAAAAGAGATCTCCCTCTGATCCCCGACTCCGGCGCTTTCTGCAAGATCCACTGCACGTCGCAGATACTCCCAGGCCTTGGAATTGGCGAAGATGTCTGCGGCAGCCTGCGCAGCCAGGCGGTAATGACTCACGGCCTGCACGGCCAGGCCGGCGCGCTCGAAATGACTGGCGATCTCCGCATGCCGGGGATGGAGGGCGAATTGATCGAGGTGAACATAGGCTTCGGCTGCCTTTCGGTGTAGCAGACGGCGATGTGCCATGCTCAATCCGCTCAGGGCAGTCTGGCGGAGCAGGTCGTGTGTGAAATCGAAAGTGTCCGGTGATATTTCCTGGATGATGTAGCTGCGAAGCAACTCATCGATCACGCTTACCAAATGCTCGTCACTCTCACCACCCGCCTGGCGCAGAACTGCCAGGTCGAACTCGCGCCCGATGGTGGCGGCCAATGCCATCACCTCGCGCGTATCCTGGCTGAGCTGGTCCAGGCGACGCGAGAGAACCGCCTGGATCCGCCCGGAGGCTGCCAGCAGGTTCTCGGGCAGGGTCCGGCCCAAACGCACCATTTCGACCAGGAAGAGCGGGTTGCCTTCGGTATGTTCATAAATACTGGCGGCAGTGTCGATGTCCATCCGCTGATGGTAGGCCTGCTGGGAGGTCTGTTCGATCAGCTGGATCGAATCGGCCATGGCCAGGGGCTGAAGCGCGATCTCCGCATAATAGCCTTCCGTGCGCAGGGCGGTTTGGAATGCTCTCAGCGGATGATCCAGGGCAATTTCCCCATGACGCAAGGTCACCAGGACCAGCAGCGAAACACCAGCTGTGAAACGGAACAGGAAGTGCAGCCATTCCAGGGTGTCACGGTCGCACCATTGGACATCCTCCAGCACCAGCACCTGGGCCCGGCTGCGCCCCAGGATGGCGCGGGCCAGTGCTTCGAAAAGACGCTGGCGCTGCCAGGCCTCGTGCAGTGGCTCCAGCCGGGGCAGGCTGGGCCCTTTTTGCACCAACTCAGGAAGCAGGCGGCCAATTTCTGCCAGCCAGACCTTATCCAGGGCAGGCAGCGGACGGGCTCTCATCCAGCTCATGACCGGTCCATAGGGCAGGCTGCCCTCCGCAGGATAGCAGACGGCGGTGTCGATGGGAATGGATTGTAGCTCCGCCCAATGTGTGAATTCTGCGATCAGGCGGGTTTTGCCAATGCCGGCATCGCCGGTGATGAACCCGACCTGTATGTTGCCTGCCGCCGCCTTGTGCCAGAGCGCCAATAACCTGCGCCATTCCTCTGTCCGGCCGACCAGCGGGCCGGCGGACTCTTGCGCCAGGAGATCCATGGCTGCCCGGCCGGGAGACTGTGCCGCCTGGATGCGGGCATGGCTCTCCTCAATTTGTGCATCCGGTTTTGCCCCCAGCTCCTGCCAGAGCTGCCGGGTATAGGTGCGATACGCCTTCAAGGCAGCAGGACGATCGCCGGCCAGGGTATACAGGCGCATCAGGTGCTGGTTGGCGGCCGGCTGGAGAGGGTCCGCCTGTACCAGCCGCCGCGCGGTCTGCAGCGCCTGGGGATATTGGCGCGCTTCCTCCTGTAGAACAGCAAGCCGCTCCAGAGCGCCCAGGAACTTTTGATGCAGCTCTTCCCGGGCGGGCAGGATCCAATCCTCGTAACAGGCTGGGAAGAGATCGCCTTGATAGAGCCGGACCGCCTCTTCCAACTCTTCTCTGGCCACGGCCTGTCCAGGCGTGGTGGGCAGGCAGTGCCGGAACGCATCAACATCCAGGAAAAATGGGGCATCGCTGCGCCATTCGAGGATGTTGTTATCAAAGCTGATATAGGTTGAAATGAAGGGGAGGGCCTGGCGCAGCTGGTGGAGCAGGTTGCGCAGGTTGGTGCGGGCCTGACTTTCGGAAGTGTCCGGCCAGAAAAGAAATGCCAGCCGCTCACGGACGACCGGCGCCGGACGATGGAGGATGATGTAGGCAAGCAGGGTTTGCAGGCGGGTGGAATGGGCCAGGTCTATTGGCTCTTCATTAAATAGAAGTTGAAAACCACCGAGTAGATTGACCTGGAGAAATTCCTGCATCGGCTCGCCCCAATACTCTCATCAATCTTTACCACCTCTCCATTTGGTGATGATGAAGAGGCCAATGAAAATACCAACTTATATCAAAAACATCTGCTACTTTTTTACAACCCTGGGGCTTCCTTAAAGATGCACCTCGAGATCCTGGACGAGCATTTTGGCCGGAGGTCCACCTCGCCGATGTACGATCAGCGGGGCTCGATGACCAGCTTGATGGCGGTCCGCACCTGGTCTTCGATGGTCACATCTTTAAACTCCGGGACAAAGACGATGTCAATGCCGTCCTGTTTCAAATAACTGGTGGCCAGGATCAGGGCTTTCATGGCCTGGTTGACTGCCCCGGCGCCAATCGCCTGTACTTCGGCGTGATGGTGCTCACGAATGATGCCGGCGATCGCACCGGCCACGGCCGAGGTCCGTGAAGTGCCGGCGACTTTGATCAAACTGGATGTTGAAGGCTGTGAATGAGGAACACCAAGATCGGTTTCCATGTTGTCTCTCCTATGAATGTGTCCTGCCTGCCTGGCCCGCGGCTCAGTTGTTTAATCATTCTACATCCCCGAGAGAGGCAGGGGTGTTAGAAATTAGTAATAGTTTGGAGCAGGTTGTCAGACAGATTCAGCGGGTGACAGTGAACGTGTCAATGATGGTGCCGTCGGTGGCGATGAAGGAACCGCTGAGGACATTGCCGTCGATCGAGAATGCAGCGTAACCGTTGCCCGCATAAGTCTTGACGATGTTGGGCTGGTCGCCGGCCGGACTATACAGAGGTGCCCCGCCTGTCCCCACGGTCAGCTCGGGAATGCCGTTCACCATGGCCCGGGCATAATAATGGTTGTGCCCCCCGATCACCAGGGCCACTCCGTATTGTTCGAAGAGGGGTTGATAGGCCTGCTGGACGATCGTGTTATTGAGATGCCCGCCGTCGGCCGACCAGCCGGGCTCATGCAGGAGCACGACCTTCCATTTGCGGGTCGTCGCAGCCAGGTCATTCCGGATCCAGTCGTACTGGGCTGAGCCTGGGTCATAGCTGGAATACTGGTCCATCATGACCACGTGCATTGGCCCATAATCGAATGACCAGTAGCGGCCGGCAACGAAAGGCATGGGGAAGTAGCGCATGAACAGCTTTCCGGAGCCTTCATGGTTTCCCATCACCGAAAGGTCGGCGATACTGGCCAGCTCCAAGCGGACGTTCGTTAGGGAGGGGTCAAAGAACTCCTCGGTCCAGGACGAATCCTGGTCGCCGCTGGCGACCAGGTCACCCGCCGCCAGGTTGAGGGTCTGGTAGCCGGGGTCTGATTGGAAGCGCTTGACGACTGCACCGGCCACGGCGTTATGCACGTCTGGGTTGGAGCGGTCATCGCCATAGCTGATGAACTTTAGCCGGGTCGCCGAGCTGTCGGGCGCAGCGTAGAACGAGGCGCCCGAGTAAACCGTGCCGGTGACCACCCGGTAGTAATATCTGGCACCTGGGGTCAGGCCGGTGATGGTATAGCTATAGAGGTGGTTGGTCGTGTCATAGGGATTGAGGATAGGGCTGCTGTGCTCATAGTCGGTTGTGGTCCCCCAATCGACTATGAAACCGGTATTGTCGCTGTGCTGCCAGAAGATCTTCATCGTGGTGTTATCGCCGATGTAGATCACATCCGGGCCCTTGGTCAGGGTGGTCTCGGTCAGGCTCGACGACCGGGTAACCGTGGGCTGGGCGGGTGTAACAACGGGAGCCGTTTCTGTCGAGGTAGGCGAAACCGGAGTATCGGTCGGCGGTAGCGGGGAAGCGGTGGTGGTTGGAGTGGCGGTGAAGGGTGCTGCCGTGGCTGTGGCCGTAACGACTGGTGTGCAGGCAGCCAGCACCAGGAGCAGCAGGAATATGCAGCTCCTTTTCCACCCGGTCAGTTTCTTCATGGAGCACTTATCCTTTGTGAGCAATTCGCGATTCGGTGATGGGGCGGAGGAAAACAAATTCCTTCGCCACTGAGTCCGCAGAAATTTTAAATGCTTTTCTCCGTGCTTTCTAGAGGAGCGGCGGTAAAAATTAAGCAGGGTGAGTTAATAACTGAATTTGCCCGGGCCGCCGTCCCCGGCGGCGGTTACCGCTGCGTCGATTTTATCCCTCATTGCTTACTGCATTTTGTGCCTTATCGGGACCGTGTAAGAATGCTACAGTCTGTCGCCCGGCTGGATCCCGCCATTCAGCAGCCATCCTTCTGATTTCTTTATTCTCCGGCCGTGGTCCCAACCGTTCATCCAGACCTGTTCCAGGATTGGACTGCTGGCCGTATATGGGTTGACATTGCGCGGCTTTCCCTCCCCGAAGGCCAGTTCCCCCTCAAGATATGCCTGTTCTCGTTGTGAGTGCGTAATTTCCACAGAGCTGTTCCCTTTTTTCTTTCGTTCTACCTGCGCCGCGTCCCAGCCGCTCCACCAAATTAATGCAAACTCTGGATTCGATTTTATATAGGGGTTGTACCCACGCAGCTTCCCATCTTCAAAAGCTTTCCGGCCCTCGAAATTGATATCGTTTCTGGTTAGGTGGGTGGCATTTTTATACATTTTTATACCTGCCTTTGTATCGGAGGTCCAGGACTTTAATACCTGTCATCAGATGACTTCCGGTACGTATTGCTTTCTTCGTTTTCCGTATCCCAGCCATGCCACCAGATGGTGGCAAGTGCCAGATTGGTTGCGGCATAGGGGTTATGAGCGCGCTGCGTGCCCACATTGAAGGCGGCCTTGCCTTCGACATAGACCCGTGTTTTTAAATCCCCGGGGATGACTTTATATTTAAAATGCTTATACATGGTTACACCTGTGCTTTTGGTTTGTAAGGGACATGCAGCAACTCTGCCGCTTTTCTCTTGGCTTTCTCGGGGCGCCGGTCGTAGCGGGCTGTCGTTTGCACGTTTGCATGGCCTGCCATCTTGGAGACTGTTGCAATATCGGCGCCCTTGCTGAGGAGGTGAGAGATAAACGAGCGTCTCAGATCGTGGGGCGAGAACGACTCCACGCCCGCCTCCTCGGCTCGTTTTGCCAGCATGTTATAGATCGCCTGGGGTGTCAGCGCTCCACCTCTGTAGATCGTCACGCCCGCCTTTTTATTTGGTACTTCGACCCCACCAACTTTCCGAAATGGCTTAACGATCATCGACTCACGCTCGATCAATACCTTCCCGCTTTTGTTCACTTCCACGAACAGCGCACCTGCCTGTGGACCACGGAGAGCGATCCAATCCTTGAGGGCATCGGCTGCACCGTTGGCGATGTAGGCGGTCCGCTGCCTGTTTCTCTTGCCTGTCAGTACCAGCCTGTCTGTCTTTGGATCGTAGTCAGACAGGTTGAGGCTGACCATCTCGTCACGCCTTAACCCGGCTGCATACATCAGGCCGATGATGGCCGCGTCACGTGTGCCGGCCGGGGTTGTATCCGCCTGGCAGGCTTCCATCAGCGCAAGGATTTCCGCGCCGGATAACTCACGTCCTGCCGGGACGGTTTCGCCTGTGACGGGCGCAAGCTCGACGGCCCAGTGGTAGTCCTCGGCGGTCATCTGACCGAGCAGCCAGGCTTGTTTGAGCGTCTGCCTGAGCGCCGATAAGATCTTGTTTGCGGTGGCCGGCGCGTAGGCCTGTGCAAGCCTGGCCCGGATCGCGGCGGTATGCTGGTGGCGGATCCGTCCCCAGTCCAGATGGTCGATATCAGTATCCAGCATCCCAGCCACGGTCCGCAAGGCTTGCGCCTGCGTTCGCTGCCCGGTCTTGGACAGTCCCGCAAGATAAACGGCTGCTGCGTTCTGGTCAACGGGACGGGGAGTCGCCAGTATCAGCAGGCTCGTCTCAATGGCTGTTTCCATGGATTATTTCCTTTTGTGAATTATTATTCTCATAAGTTATTATAAGGGCAAATCGATCAAAGTCAACCTACAAATGAATGACAAATATTGAAGGGAAATCGCCGGCGGAATTCGAATATTATCCCATAATGGGGACACGCGAACCTAAAAGAAAAGACTCCCTCAAAAGGGAGTCTGATTGGCGGAGAGGGCGGGATTGGAATACCATCCCCTCAATGGGGACGCGCGAACCTAAAAGAAAAGACTCCCTCAAAAAGGGAGTCTGATTGGCGGAGAGGGCGGGATTCGAACCCGCGAACCTTTGTGGGTTACACGCTTTCCAAGCGTGCGCGCTAAGCCGGACTACGCGACCTCTCCAAGTCAAGCGGGCAGATTATACCAGAAATTAAACCACCGTCAGCACCCTGCAGGCAGACTTTTATAAAAATATTATCCGGGCAGCGCAGCCGGACTTCGATCTCTCGTCCCTGGAACACGAGCTGTCGTTCCCTGGCCTGATGTGCTTGGAGGCATGCCAGCCGCCCTGCGTGAGCGCGCCTGCCAAGGCGCAGCCGATGGGATATCGCCTGCGGCTTTAACCAAAAAAGTGTCCCGTAACCAGGACACTTTTCGGTTCCTCCACTTGCCCAGTTCTTCTAGTTATTCTTCGCGCCCTGGTTGATCCAGTCCGTGATCAGCTGGACCTCGGCGGGAGTCAGTTGGGGACCGCGCTTTGGCATCTTGCCGCTGGCCACCATTTGCACCAGCGAACTGTTGGCAGCATCCCCGGCGGTGACCACCGGCCCGTTCTCGGAACCGGCCATGACCGCGTCGAAGGAATTCAAGCTCAAACCTTTCGATGTCCGTTCGCCGCCATGACAGTTGACGCAGCGGTTCTGGAGCAGCGGCAGGATGTCCTTGGCGAAGCTGACCGTTGCCGCAGCGGCAGCACCCCCCGAGCCGGACGATGCGCTGCCGGCTGTGGCTGCGGAAGTGGAAGTGTTTGCCGCAGCAGGCGCTGTGGCCAGGGCCGATCCACCGGACGACTGGGATGAGCCATTCGTGGCGGCCCCTCCGCTGCAGGCAGACAGTAACCCAACGAGCAGGAATACGATTGCAAACTTGATCTTCATTGATTTCATTTTGATCTCTCTCCTAGAAACCGTATAGAATAACGCCGCCCAGAAATGCAAGCACGAGCGCAATGGCAAAACTCGCGCCGTAGGATGCGATGTAGAGAAATGGGTTGGATTTTTCAAACAGATCTGGGTTGCGATAACGGACAATACTGAGGGTCGCGGTGATCCCGAATAGAAGCACTGCCAGGACGATCTTGACGCTGGCGTTGGGGGCGGCCCCATCGTAGTTCTTCAGGTTATCCATATATCCGGTGGCACCGGCAACGATTGTGCCCACGCAGGCCAGTGCAATATTTACAAAAGCGGCCTGCTCGAGCATGATGCTTTTTCTCCAATAGGCAAGCAGGATGCAAAAAAACGCTGCCCCGGTCAGCGCGATCGGAAAATGCACGAACATGGGGTGTAAAGGATGCAGCTGGGTGAGCGCATGAATCACACGATCGATAAACGCCATTGCTCTCTCCTGCTTCTTTAATTCATGGAAGACCCTGGCAGAACCAGGGTCTTTGGTCTATATTTTTATATACGCCATGAATTTGATAAGCAGATGTATTTTGATCCGCGCCTATTACTGAAACTTCATAAGAGTATTCTAAGGTTCAGCAGTTGTTACGGCGCAGGATTCTCTTTGTCGCTGGGGGCGGGCGGAGGTGTCTCAACAACTGTCGTGGTTGGTCCCGCGGCGGGAGGTGTCTCGACCACGGTCGTAGTCGCTGCAGGCGAGGCTGCAGCTGTCGCCGTTCGTGTAAGCCGCCAGCCGCTGCGGTTGACGAGCCAGACGATCCCAGCGACGATCAGGCCCAGGAACAGGAGCCAGACCAGGAAGCCGAACAGGCGGAAGATGCCAAAGCCGCCGCCACGTCCACGCTGCATCATGCCAAAACCATCCCGGTCGAAGCCACGGTTGAAGCCAAAGTTATACATGGGCATCCCGTGCTGCATCATTCCGTACCCGGGACCGCGGGGCTGAATATTTCCCGTCCCATTGCCAGTGCTGTTCCTCGCCGAGGCGGCGATCATGCCTTGTGTAAAGCCGGTGCGATAACCGACAACCCCTACTGCACCCAGCAAGCCCAGGGCCAGGATGATGACAAGCAAGCTGAGAAGAAACTTTTTCATTTTGTGATCCTTTCATTACCAGCCTTTAATGTATCAAAGGTGGATAAAGAAGGGGTGTGAAAATTGTGTGGAAAATATAAAGGTTTGGATTGACCCTTTTCGCGATCTTTACAGGTTCTTCATAATATCCGCTTTTTTTTCCCACCTGCCCGGCTTCGCTCCTTGCTAGAATGCGGACACCTCACTTCAAGGAGATTGCATGACACAAGCGCAAACCAAAACCCGCAGCCAGACGAAACTGAAGCTGCTGATCGACATCGGGATCCTGCTGGGCTTCCTGATTGCCATGGAGCCGCGGGCAAGCGGCCTGACGGCCCATGAGTGGCTGGCGACCTCGTTGTTGGCCGTCCTGGTGGTCCACTTATTGTTGAGCTGGGACTGGATCGTACAGATCACGCGCCGCTTCCTTGGCCAGGTGAACCGCCAGTCGCGGATCAACTATCTTCTCAACTGGTTATTGTTCGTCGACGGCACGGTCATCATGCTTTCGGGCTTTATGATCTCTGAGTCGCTCATGCCGGCGCTGGGAATTCAGCTGCCCCGCAACTTTGCCTGGCGCGGCCTGCACGACCTTTCGGCCAACCTGTTCCTGGTCCTCCTGGGACTGCATACCGCCCTGCACTGGGGCTGGATCGTGGACGCGACCAAACGCTATATCTTTCAACCGATCGCCAGGTTGTTGCCCCGCTCGAGAAAGGACATCGCGGCATGAAAACGATCGGACGCATCCTGATCATCCTGGCGGTCTTTGCTCTGGTGATGGGCGCGGCTTATGTCATCGTGAATGCAGGCGGCTCCGCTCTCCCGGGCGGGACATCCCGGTTTGCGCAGGGCAATGGAAGGCCTGCTCCCCCGGATGGCGCGCTGCGGAATCCTGCAAACGGAACACGGCCGGAATTCCCGGGCCGGGAACGGAACGAATTCCGGGGCGGGCGCGGCGGTGTGTTGTTCGGAGCGATCAAAAATATTACAATCATCGCCATCATTGTGGCCCTGATCGTCGTCCCAAAATCTTGGATCCGGAAAAGAAGAAAGCCAGCCCAGGCTGCAGCCGGGTAGAAAAAAACGGAAGTGCTATTCGACACTTCCGTTTTTTGATTCTGATTTTGCTCAAAGAGTGTTGTGAAATTCGATTTAGACTTTCTTGATTTTCCCTATCGGTAACATTCTGCCATGAATTTCACGGATTCGCATGAATTTTCCTTTATGCATCAAACCTTAGTGTTCTTTGTGTCCTTTGCGGTGATTTACGAAACTCTCTCTGGATCTCTCAGGCAAACGGATCATGATCTTCAGCCCGGAGCCGGGTGTCGACTCGGCCAGGATCTGTCCGCTGTGGGCCTGGACGATGGACTTGGCGATCGCCAGCCCCAGCCCTGAGCCGCCGTCCTCACGATAGCGCGAGGGGTCCGCCCGGTAGAGGCGCTCGAAGATGCGGTCCGGGTCCTCGATGTTCAGGCCCGGCCCGCTATCCTGCACGGAGAGCTCGACCATGTTATCCACCTCCCGGGCGGCCAGGGTAATGCGGCCGCCTTCCGGCGTGTGGCGCAGGGCGTTGTCGAGGATGTTTGTGAGCACCTGCGTCATCCGCCCCGGATCCGCGTCGATGAGAGGCAGGACCGGGGCAATATCCAGAATGA